>CAKZYJ010000350.1 GCA_937884755.1 uncultured Flammeovirgaceae bacterium | reverse complement strand
CTCTGAGACGTTTACAAGCTGAGGTAGATGCTAAGACTGATAGCGCCAACTACCGCAATACTCAATTGACCTACCAGAATAGTCTGCGGAATTTGAACCTAATCATGAATCAGCCATTGGCCGATGAGTATCGGGTGCGGGAGGATATGCAACTAAGTGAAGAGTTAGATTACGAAAGTTTACTAAGTGAGATGCGAGCCAATAACACCCAACTGCTTCTTACTCAACGTGGTATTGATAATGCCGCTTACGAAGTGAAGATTGCCGAAGCCAGTTTATTTCCTAGTCTTCAGGGTTACGCTAACTATTCTTACTATAATTCTGAAGACGAAGCTAATTTTTTACGAAGCAACGTAGCCTATGGACCTAACGCCGGAATTACCCTTCAGTACTCAGTTTTTAGCGGAGGGGCCAATAAAATTCAGCGACAAAACGCTCGAGTGAGTTTGGAAGAACAAAAAACGGCTCAACAGAGCACCGAGCTGACGTTGGAAAAAGAACTTCGCAATGCTTATGCTCAGTACACTAATAATAAAGAACAACTACGAATTGAAGAATCTAATGTGATGACTTTTGAGCGCAATTACGAGAAGACCTACGAAGACTTTAAGCTCGGATTAGTAGGTGCTTCCGATCTACGAATTGCTCAGCTAAACCTGTCGGCCGCGAAAATTCGTATTAATAACTTGACGTACGCCGTTAAGCAGTCCGAAATTCGGTTGTTGCAACTGAGTGGGCGACTGACTCAATAAAATTAGTGCTAACCTAGAGATTTATTTACTATGTTCTTCTTAAGAAAATATCTTTTTACCCTACTGTTAGTCTTGCCCTTTGCTTTTGGCTTTACCATCTGGAATACCTGGAGTATCGCCGATGATTACGAAGTTCGGTTTTCCGGGTCGGGAGCCGAAGGCACATTTCAGGGGCTGAATGGAACCATTGTATTTGACCCATCCGCTCTTGAGCAAGCTAAATTTGATGTATCCATAGATGCCAGTACTATTGATACTGGCAATAAAACAAAAGACAAGCACGCCCGGGGGAAAAATTGGTTTGATGTAGAACAGTATCCAGAGATTAAGTTTCGCTCCTCGCAGGTCACCAAGGCAGGGGAACAATATCAGATGACCGGGACGCTTACGTTGCACGGAACAGAGAAAGAAATTATGTTTCCGTTCACCTTTACCGAAAACGGAGGATCTGGGCTGTTTGAAGGTAGCTTTACTGTAAATAGGGAAGAGTACGGTATAGAAGGGCCCTTCATTGGCTTTTTGGTAGGTGACGATTTTGAAGTAAATCTAAAAGTACCAGTAGAAAATAAATGAGAAAAGTAAGTTGACCCCAGAATGAAACTGCTTAAATATTCAGGTTATACACTGCTGGCTATTGTATTACTATTAGTACTCGTTGTAGCGTTCCTTTTCTTACGGTGGCAGCTCATTTCGTCAGCCAATATGAGGCAACTAGGTGAAGAAGTATCTACTTTGTCGGAGGAAGGACATACCTACCGAGATTTAAATAAAAATGGCAAGCTGGATACTTACGAAGATAGCCGAGCTACAATTGAAGAGCGGGTAGAAAATTTGCTAAGTCAGATGACCTTAGAGGAAAAGGCAGGAACTATGTTCATCAACATGATTGGGATGAATGAAGACGGTAGCTTAAACGAAGTCCCTTCTCCCTCAGCTCCGTTTGCTGCCTTGCTGGGTGGTAATTCTACCCTGGTGGTGGAAAAGAAGATGAACCATTTTAATACGATTCAAGCCCCCTCGGCTCGGGCGGTGGCCACTTGGAATAACAATATCCAAAAACTAGCTGAACGAACCCGGCTGGGCATTCCCGTTACTATTGCTAGTGATCCTCGGCATGTGGCAAGCAATAACATAGGAGCAGGTATCTTTACCTCTTTTTTTTCAAAGTGGCCTTCATCCTTGGGTTTAGCCGCTATTGGAGATACGGCAATAGTGCAGGAGTTTGGGGATATAGCCCGGCAGGAATATACCGCAGTAGGTATGCGTCTGGCGTTATCTCCTATGGCTGACTTGGCCACGGAACCACGCTGGGGGCGTATCAACGGAACATTTGGCGAAGACGCTATTTTAAGTGCCCAACTGACTCAAGCATACGTCCAGGGTTTTCAGGGCGATTCGCTAACCTCTACCAGTGTGGCTTGTATGACTAAACATTTCCCAGGTGGCGGTCCGCAAGAAGACGGAGAAGATGCCCACTTTCCGTACGGAGCTGAACAAGTTTACCCTGGCAATAACTTCAATTATCATCTTATTCCTTTTGAGCAGGGAGCCTTCGCGGCGAATACCGCTCAGATTATGCCTTACTACGGATTGCCGGTTGGCCAGACTACCGAAGCGGTAGCGTTCGGTTACAATCGGGAAATTATTACCGGACTGCTTCGCGAAAAATACGGTTTTAACGGAGTGGTCTGCACTGACTGGGGACTAGTGACCGACACTGGATTTCCAGGAGTAATGCTCAAACCTGCCTCGGCCCACGGGGTAAAGCAGCTTTCTGAGACTGAACGCGTAGCTAAGATTTTGGAGGCTGGATGCGATATGCTGGGAGGTGAATCAAGTCCGGAATGGATCGTTGAACTGGTGAATTCGGGTAAGGTACCCGAAGCCAGAATAGATACATCAGTGAGAAGAATTCTTAAAGACAAATTTCGACTGGGGTTATTTGACAACCCCTACGTTGATACTGATAATTTATCAATCGTTGGCAATCCAACATTTCTTGAGAAAGGAAAAGAAGCTCAGCGAAAATCACTCGTCTTACTAAAGAACGAACAAGAGCTGTTACCTCTTCAGGAGAAAGTTAAAGTCTACGTAAAAGGAATGAAGCTGGAATCTGTTCAACCGTACGCTACTGTGGTAGAAAACCCTGAAGAAGCAGATTACATCATCTTGAAATTAAGCACGCCGTTTGATGAACGGAGTGACTATCTATTGGAGCGGTTTTTTCACCAGGGGAGGCTAGATTTTCCCGAGGAAGAAAAGGCAGATATTCTAGCTTTGATTCGCACCAAACCTACGATCACGGTGCTCAACATTGAGCGGCCGGCGGTTATCCCTAAGATTAACGAAGCCACCCAGGCACTGATCGCTGATTTTGATTGTGCTGATGAGATCATTATGGAGCTCATTTTCGGACAGTTTTCACCTAGCGGCAAGTTGCCGATAGAACTTCCCTCTTCCGTGCAGGCGGTAGAAAACCAACTGGAGGATGTTCCCTACGATTCGGATCAGCCTTTATACCCTTTTGGATACGGAATCACTTTTTAGCAGATAAGGTCAAAGCAGTAATTGGATACATACAAGAGTTAACTTTTAAACTAAAATAGCATGTACACTAAAGTTTTAATAGTACTGTTTCTTTGTATTGGCACACTTAATACTCACGCTCAGGGGACTATTGACGTGAGCTTTGTCAAGCTGGAGAGTGATAACGGTCAAGTAATTATCAACTTGTTTGATCAATCTGAGGGGTTTCCTAGCGAGTCAGATCGGGCATACCGCTCTGAGCAGGTTACTGTAAAAGAAGGAAAAGCGCACTACATTTTTCAGGATGTACCCTGGGGCGAATATGCGGTAGCGGTAATGCACGATGAAAATGGTAACGGAGAGGTTGAGAAAAACTTTTTGGGAATACCAAAGGAAAAAGTTGGGGTATCCAATGTGAGTAGTGGCATTCCCACATTCAAACGAGCGGCTTTTAACCTTAATAACGACCATCCTAGAAGTGAATTTATTATTGAACCATTCAATTGAAGTGGCTATGAAAAGTAAATTAAAAACCATGTCAAGATCAGCCCAGATAGTTACTTGGTAGGCTGGGATGTTGCATCCAATAATTTTGAGCAATGGTTGCGAGATTGGGATACAGTTTTTAGTAAACCAGCTCGAGGAAGGAAAAAGAAGAAATAAGAATTGGCAACGGTAGGCAATAGATATCCATTAGTGATGGTACTTTCAACCTTAGCTTGGCTTCCTAGTATAGCACAGATGCCTATCGATAGCGCACGATTAGTAGAAGCAATTCGGCGGGAGCCTCCGTTTGGTATCTTTAAAGATAACTATTTTATCACTGGAGCACCTATTGGTAAAACTCCTACCCGCTACAACGCTGATGCTAAATTCCAGATCAGCTTTAAGCATCGGTTAACAGATCGGAAGCTTCCCTTTGGCACGTATCTGTTTCTGACCTATACGCAGAAATCATTCTGGAATATTTACCAAGAGTCGAGTCCCTTTGAGGAAACCAACTATAACCCGGGGATGGGGTTGGGAAAACTACTATTTCGGAACGGTAAGCTAGATGGTATTGCGCTACTGCAAGTGGAGCATGAGTCGCACGGACTACCTCCGGAAGGCTCCCGTAGTTGGAATAGACTTTCGGCCAATTACTTAAAATTTGTAACGGCCAACCTGCTAGTTGGCCTGAAAGTCTGGCTTCCCTTTGGGTACACTAAGGATAATGAAGATTTGATTGAGTATATCGGTTTTCAAGAGCTGATAGCCCACTGGCGAGCTGCCAACCGTCTGTTGTTTGATGTTCAACTACGAAAATCGGCCGATTGGAACAACCGGGGCAGTCTTCAGGCCGGGCTTAGTTATAAAATCGATTCGGATGCTAATCAGTACTTGTACTTACAATGGTGGCAGGGCTACACTGAGAGCTTAATTGAATACGAACAAGTGAGCAGTATGCTTCGGTTGGGGATCGCCATTAAACCGCCTTTCCCCGACTATTACTAAGTAATAGCTTATGATCAGGTTATTTAAAAAATATCCGAAGCAGACCGATGCGGTCTTATTGGTTACAGGATTTATTCTAGGAATGAACCTCATGGTAATTCTTAAGCTTGCGGGTATGCAGCCTCAAGCTTACTATGTCGACAGAGCTGAATTCCTGCCCTGGCTACCCACCGTCATTAGCATATTGATTGGGGGCGCACTAGTTCTAGTAGAATACACTTTCTTTGAGCGCTTATACCTGCGCTTGACTCATTGGAAAGCACTAGTTACTCGCTTGGTTACTACGGCGGTGATTATTGTCTTTGGAGTACTATTGGTATCAGTAGGAAGGGAGATTCTTCTTGAAGGTCGCGCATTAGCTGAGTCTTTAGCTGATGCTCTGGCCTTTATTCAGACGGACATAGCCCTTTCTCTTCTGGTTTACATGTTTTTATTATCAATTCTACTCAATTTTTTTCGCCAGCTTGGTAACCATTTTGGGCATGGGTTGATCTTGAACTTTATAACCGGGCGATACTCCCAAGTAAAAGAAGAGCACCGCACATTTATGTTTATTGACTTAGATAACTCTACCACTTTAGCTGAACAGTTAGGTCATGTGAAGTATAGTAGATTTCTGAAAAGGTGCTTCGACGATTTATCGGACATTTTACCCCGTTATGAGGCTGATGTGTACCAATACGTGGGTGATGAAGTGGTGCTCACTTGGTTGACACCTACTATCAAACCGCATATTGATTTGCTTGCACTGTATTTTGATTTTCAGAAGAAGCTGCAGGCAGAAGCTTCCAATTATCAGAAGAAGTTTGGGGTTGTGCCAACTTTTAAAGCTTCTCTGCACAGTGGACTAGTTTCTATTACTCAGATAGGACGACATCGCAAAGAACTAGCCTACCACGGAGATGTACTTAACACGGCCTCTCGTGTTCTTGGGTTAGCCAGTACACTGAGAAAAACGTTACTGCTTACAACTCCCCTCGTAGATACTATACATAGCGGCTCTGATTATGAGATTCAGTTTATTGACACCATTTTACTTCGGGGAAAAAAAGAAAAGGTTGATGTGTATGAAGTAACTGAAAAAGTGTATGGGTACTCGATGGAAGGTAGATGACATTAATCGGCTTCCTTGTATTAATTCAACATAATGTAGCAAGCGAATTTGCTACTAAAACTAGCTTGAAATGACTATATACTTGAACTTTTGCAAGATTATCTCGTTTTTTACAGGTGCACCAAAAACGAAGATAATGACTGAAGAGGCGCAACAAGCAGAAAATACAGAGGAAAAAATCCGTCAGGTAGCTAAAAGGCTATTCACGGAGCGAGGCTACAACGGGACAAAGATTCGGGATGTGGCTGAAGAAGCTGGTGTCAATATTGCCCTGCTGAACTATTATTTCCGTAGCAAAGAGCGACTCTACGAATCGATTGTTATTGAGAATTTTCAGGAATATATTGGAGCACTCAGCAAGGTACTTAACGAACCGGGACTTTCGCTGGAAGAACGCATTCGCCGCTACACCGCTCAAATGATTGATACGCTGAAGGCCAACCCTGATTTGGCATTCTTTATAATGAATGAGGGGCGTAATAACAGTGGTTTCTGTCAACGATTTATGGCCAATCATGATGCAGTAGTAGCCGAATCGAAGATGGCTGAACAACTACAGAGTGAAGCCAAAGTCGGTGCCATTCGACCGATAGACATGTTTATGTTCGATGCATTGTTACACGCACAACTTGTCATGCCGTTTGTTCAGCTACCTATCTGGCGTCAGATGGAAAGAACCCGAGATGTTAACTTCAATGAATTTTTAGAGCAGCTCAAGCAAACCGTTCCTGATATGATAATGGCGTATTTGCGGTCGAAACCCTAGTTCAGCTATTTTTTTGCTTACTAATTAAACAATTGTTTAAAATTATTTTTTAAAATCTTCAGTTTTTCTCAACCTTCCTGTAGAAACACCGTATTCCTTTTAAAATGATTTAAACAAACGTTTAAAATATCTATTTCAACATGAAATATAGTTTTACAGTATTTTTTTGGGTGATTATCACCAGCGTAGCTTGGGCGCAAGAATCGTATACCCTAGACCAAACAATTGAGCGCGCTCTTGAGGAAAATCTCAATATCCAGGCGAGTCAACAGGGAAAAAACCTCTTCGATGAGCAGGTTCGGGAAGTAAGAAATAACTTCTTACCTACTATCAACTTCAATGGTTCCCACCAATACTTCTTTGATATTCCTACACAGGTGGCTCCGGCTGATGCATTTGCTACTCCAGGTGCGGAACCTGCCCCCAACGCTCCGGCCTATTTACCATTGGCGTTCGGTTTACCTCACCAAACGAATTTGACTGTGCAACTTCAGCAGGTACTGTACAATCCACAATTGCCTATTGGTATTAGAGCCGCCCAAACGGGTCGGGATATGGCTGATCTGCAACTTCGTCAAATTAAAGAGCAAACCATACAGTACGTTTCTTCAGCTTACTACAATGCCCAGTCACTCGCTCAACAAATTAAATCGCTTAAGCAAAACCAAGCGTCTTTAGACCGTTTGATCGAAATCACGAAGCTGCTGCGCCAAAATGATCTAGCTAAAGGCACCGACGTTGAGCGGTTACAGTTAAACCAAGCCAGTCTCGCCAATCGGGTAGCTAATCTAGAGGTTGCTTACGAGCAACTGCTTAACACCCTCAAGTTGCTAACCCATACCCCGATGAACGAGCCGTTTGCCATTGACACCGCGATTAACCGTAAAGAAGTGGTTATTCTTTCAGTCCCGGATAGTATGGGGCGTACCGATATTGCTTTGGCGTATAAACAGCTAGAAGTACAAAAACTGGAAGAGCGACAGATCGTATCGGGCTACTTGCCGTCACTTTACGCTACGGGAGTGTACGGCCAAACCGGATTCGGTGAGCTAGATCAGGATTACTACGAGATGTTTCCGATCAGTTACGTGGGGGTTCAAATGAACTTACCCATTTTCGACGGGCTACAAAAGCGCTCGAAACGGATACAGAACCGAATTCAACAAAGCCAGACCGAAACCCAGATTGAGTTTCTGGAACAGCAGGTGAAAACCGAGATAGCTAATGCTTACGCCAGTCTGAGTACCCAACAGCAAGCAGTGCAGGTACAGCAGCAAGCTTTAGCCCTTGCCCAAAAAGTATTTCAAAATATTCAGCTTCAGTACCGAGAAGGGGTAGCGGGGGTGAGTGATGTAATCAACTCAGAGAATGAACTTCGGCAAGCCCAAACCGATTACTTCACCGCTTGGGCTCAACTGCGCTTAGCAGAGCTCGATATGCGTCAGGCAACTGGCAATCTACTAGCTGACCGATAACTAAAAAATTAGCGACTATATCTTCTATTCTAATATTAACATGAAAACGAATAAAAAAATTATCCGAGTTACCTTGATCCTTGGGCTGGCGGTAGCCTTAGGAGCCTGGACGTATACCACCCTAATGGCTAACAAAGAAACAGTAGAAGCGCGGGTTTACGAACGGGATTTTAGTCAAAATACGCCGGTGCAGGTCACCCAAGTAGTCCGTAAAAGCCTGGAGCAGTCACGCCGCCTACTAGGTACTTTTCAGCCAAGCCGTGAACTGGATATAACTGTTCAAGCTCAAGGTGAGGTAATACACGAAGCGGTTCGTGAAGGTGAACAGGTACGTGCTGGAAGCCTTATTGCTAAGGTTGATGACGAGCAGTTACAGTATCAACTCATCGCTGCTGAAGCCGATTATCAAGATGCCGTACGCGAAGCAAAACGTTACAAGGCCCTTACTGCGGGGGAGGCTGTACCGAAGGTTCAGCTTGACAAAGCTGAGCTACGGCTAGCGAGTACGGAAAGTCAACTGAAATCACTTAAGAAGCGAATTCGGCAAACGAGGGTAACGGCCCCTTTTAATGGCGTGATTACTGCCAAAATGTTTGAAAAAGGAACCGTAGTAGCTCCGGGAATGCCCCTGGCTCATCTCACCGATATTGCTACCCTCAAGCTAATTGTGCAAGTGCCTGAGAACGAACTGTTTAGATTTAGGGAAGGAGAAGAAGTAACGGTGAAAACCGACGTTCATCCGACTGCAAGTTATCCGGGTACCATCACGATGGTGGGAGCCCAAGGAGATGAGGCTCACAACTTTCCGGTGCACGTTCGGGTCTCTAATTCCGAAGAGCATCCGTTGCGGGCAGGTATGTACGGCTACTTACAATTTGATCTATCCGATCGAGACGAGACACTAGTAATTCCTCGGGAGGCATTGATCGGCTCATCACGTAATGCCAGTGTGTATCTGGTGCGTGATAGTACTGCGTACAAACAAGCCATTCGCCTGGGGCAAACTACTGGAGGCGATCTGGAGGTGCTGGAAGGGTTGCAAGAGGGTGATCAAGTAGTAGTGAATGGGCAAATCAATTTGACCGACAGTACCCGTGTGAATATCCGCTAACCAAATGAACCAGACAGTATGAGTATTTCAGAACTATCTATAAAACGTCCGTCGCTGATCATTGTATTGTTTTCAGTGACCGTATTAGCAGGATTATTTGCCTTGCCTCGCATTGGTTATCAATTATTACCTGACATTGCCGCTCCCGTGCTCACGGTAACTACGATCTATCCCGGAGCCTCGCCTAGCGAAGTGGAAAATAGCGTAACCCGGGAGATTGAAGATGCCGTAGCCGATCTGGAGAGTATCGATAACATTGTATCCAAATCATTAGAAGGTGCTTCGCTGGTGATTATTACTTTCAATTCAGGAACTGATATTGATACCCGGCTGGAGGAAGCTCAGCGTAATCTTAATAACGTTACCAGCGATTTACCCGATGATGCGCTAGACCCATCGATCTCCAAAGTGTCACCCAGCGACTTACCCATTATGCAGATTAGTGCTACCGCTAATCTTAGTGGGAAAGCTTTCTACAGAGAGATGGACGATCAAATTGTTCCCCAGCTCCAGCAAGTAAAAGGGGTAGCTGCGGTTACAATGCTAGGAGGTGAGGAGCGAGAAATTCGAGTAGCCGTCAACCCTGATAAGCTTGAATACTATGGTTTGTCATTATTACAAGTCACCCAAACGATTGGGCAGGCAAATATGGAGTTTCCTACTGGAAGTGTAAAGAGTGAAGGGAATGACATCACGGTTCGCCTAGCGGGTAAATTTTCAGACTTGGATCAGATTCGGGAGTTGATTGTCAAGTCAACGGAGACGGGTAGTGCCGTTCGGGTGAGAGATGTGGCGCAGGTGATTGACGGAATTAAAGAAACCGCCAGCATTGCCCGGCTCAATGGGGAAGATGCCATCACGCTACGAATTCAAAAGCAAGGCGACGCCAATACCGTAGACGTGAGTGAGGCAGTAAGAGTACGTCTGGACGAGCTAGAGAACCGATACGCCGATAGTGGTTTAGCTTTTGATGTGGCGCAGGATGAATCGGAATTTACCTTGCAAGCGGTAGAAGCGGTGCTGCACGACTTAGTTATCGCTGTCATATTTGTAGCAATCGTGATGCTATTGTTCCTTCATAGTTTCCGCAATGCCCTTATCATCATGGTCGCCATTCCAGTATCGCTGATTTCTACGGTGGCTTTTATGTGTATGCTGGGGTATACCTTTAACCTAATGACGCTGCTTGCGATGTCGTTGGCGATTGGTATTCTGGTGGATGATTCCATTGTGGTACTGGAAAATATCTATCGCCATATGGAAATGGGCAAAAAAACGTGGCGAGCCGTATTGGATGGCACAAAGGAGATTGGTCTTACGGCTTTGGCTATTACCCTGGTGATCGTCATTGTATTCATCCCAGTCACCTTCGTTGAGTCACTGATTGGCGATGTATTCCGTCAGTTTTCGTGGACAGTGGTGATTGCTACCAGTTTTAGCCTGCTAGTTGCCTTCACCATCATTCCCTGGCTCATGTCGCGGTTCTCGAAAGTTTCTCATCTGAATGCCAAGAATCCGTTTGAGTGGGTGCTAGTTCAGTTTGAGCGCGGTTTAACCAACCTTACCAACTTTTACGAACGATCACTACGTTGGACACTTACGCGCAAGTGGGTGGTGATGACGGTCGTGGTAGTGCTTTTTGGCTTCACGGGCTGGGTGATGAGCCTGGGAATCGTAGGGCAGGAGCAGTTTTCTTCCGGGGACAAAGGGGAGTTTTCGCTTACGCTTGAATACGCTAAGAGTACCTCAATCCGCAGTAATAACCTAGCTACCCAGAAGGTAGAACAATGGCTGCTCGAGCAACCCGAAGTAACTACCGTACTGGCGAACGTAGGAGGTCCTAGTGTAGGTATTGGCAGTACCGGGTTGGGCAACCCTTATTTATCCGAACTCAATGTGAAGTTGGTGGATAAAAAAGATCGAGAACGAAGTACGGAAGAATTTATGATTGGCGTGATGGAAACTGTGCGAGAAGAGTATAGCGGAGTAGAAGTAGGTGGTTCGGTTATTGGAATGGTGCAGTCGGGTGCTGCTCCCATTGAAATTACCCTAAGTGGAGCGGACTACGAGCAGTTAGTGACGAGTGGCGAACAATTGAAAAAACTGATAGAGCGTACCTCCGGGGCTAACGATGTAGAGGTATCTGTTGATACCGGAAAACCGGAGGTATCCGTCGCTATTGATCGGGATAAGATGGCCGAGTTTGGGTTGAATATTGCTACAGTAGGGGCTACGCTTCAGAATGCCTTCACAGGCAACGACGATAGTGAGTACCGCGATGGAGCCTACGAATATGATATCCGGGTACAGCTAGACGCTTTTGACCGTCGGAACCCTTCCGATGTTAAGAATATAACTTTTATCAACCAAGACGGATCGCCTGTTAAGCTTTCGCAGTTTGCCAGTGTTGCTCAGACCAATGGTCCTTCCGTGCTCGAGCGTAAAGATCGTCGCCCTTCGGTAACCGTAACTTCGTTCGCGCTTGGAGTACCCAATGGAACGTTAGCCCAAGCGATTGATGAGCAAATGGCTCAGGCATCTTTCCTAAAATCCGTAGAGTACGAATGGGGTGGTGAGATCAAAGACCAAAACGAAAGTTTTGGAGCACTAGGGGGGGCTTTCGGAATTTCGCTCATTCTGATCTACTTGGTTTTAGTGGCGCTGTATGATGATTTTATCGATCCATTAGTGGTGCTATTGTCTATTCCGGTAGCACTGATTGGTTCGCTGCTAGCGCTCGCTCTCTCCATGTCTACGCTAAGCGTATTCGCCATTCTAGGAGTAATCATGCTACTCGGACTGGTGGCAAAGAATGCTATCCTGATCGTTGACTTTGCAGGTGAACTTAAGCGGGGTGGAATACCGACCCGACAGGCCGTGGTACAAGCCGGGCAAGAGCGCCTACGCCCAATTCTGATGACTACCTTGGCAATGGTAATCGGTATGCTTCCGATTGCAGTAGCCGATGGGGCTGGGGCCGAGTGGAAGAATGCTATGGCTTGGGTAATCATAGGCGGTCTGTTGTCGTCGCTGTTGCTTACCATATATGTCGTCCCCATTGTATACGACTTTGTGGATTGGGTTAAAGCTAAGGCATCCTCTCAAAAGAAAGGGCAGGAAGCTCAAGAGCGCAAATTGAAGCCAGCCCAAGCATAAGTCGGCTATGAGGTGGCAACTGTATTTCATTCATTTTAAATTAATCAGTATGAAAACTTCTTATGCATCAAAGACTACTATAACTGCCCGATACCTAGCGGGCTGGCAAAAGGCACAAAGAAACTTTAACCGATTTTTAGCCGAAGTTCATCGTAGAAAGCACCGGGAAGAAGTTTCCGTTCAAGTGCCAAAACAGCTAAAGAATAGGCATTACATTCTGTAAACGAACAGTGTGAAAGACTCATAGTACGAATCCTCTAAATTTTTATCAAATGCAAAGTGAGGGAAAAAATGTTCAATGGAATTTGGTGATAAGAGCGAAACACGACCAGATATGGTTATTTTCTGAGATTCGTTCTGCCTCCACCTTCCTTGAACAGTCACCCACCAACCAGTCAATCAGAACGAAGAAAAAAGCAGAGAAACATTCTAAAACCTAAAAACGATAGCCTTGTGAATATTTTAAGCTGTCGTCTGAGAGTAATGAGCATTTCGTTGGGCTGATCAGTGGAAGTATCAGCCAATTTTGGAGAAGCGAACGAGGCGAGAGGCCCGTTTTGCGACTAGTTTTTTAACCATCAGCTAAAAAAACACCTTAACCTTATTGAGTATGGATCTCTCAATCGTTATTCCACTCTATAATGAAGAAAAAAATGTCCCCTTCTTATTATCAAGATTACATCAGGCACTAGCCAATTATCAATATGAGTTGATTCTAGTTGATGATGGATCTACCGATCAGACCATCAGTCAAATTCGTCGTCATGCTAATCATCGCGTTCGTTTGGTCTCTTTGAATTATAATCAGGGACAAACCTACGCCATGAAAAAAGGTATTGCCCTAGCGAATGGGGATTATATTGTCACGATGGACGGAGATTTACAAAATGACCCTACGGATATTCCCCGCCTACTCAATAAACTCAGCGAAGGCGATTACGATATGGTAGCTGGTTACCGTAAAAAACGAAAGGACCCTTGGCACCATACCTTTCCTAGCCAATTAGCTAACTGGCTTATCCGTAACACGACAGGTGTGTACGTGCGGGACTACGGTTGTACGTTAAAAGTCTTTCGGGCTAATTTAGCCAAGAGTTTAGATTTGCACGGTGAGCTGCATCGCTTTATTCCGGTGCTGGCGCATCTTCAGGGAGCGCGTATTGGTGAATTGCCGGTACATCACTCGCCTCGGATTCATGGTAAGTCGAACTACGGTTTAAATCGCACGTTTAAAGTAATCAGCGATTTGTTGCTTGTTCTTTTCTTTAAAAAATACTGGTCTCGAGCGATGCATTTGTTCGGTACCATAGGTCTTTTGCTCGTGGCAGCGGGGAGCCTTACATTAACATATTTGATAGGTGTTAAGCTGCTCGGGTACGATATAGGCGGACGCCCGCTTCTGCTATTGGGCATGATGTCAGTCTTAGGAGGCTTGCAGTTTGTTTCTTTCGGGTTTATTGCTGAGATGCTTTATCGCTTGCATCAACGACAACCCATAGAGAATGCTGAAATAACCGATTTTAATCGACTCCCTACCTCCTCTCCAGGTACTATTAAGACTTCACCTTGGCGAGCCTCCTCTTCTCCAATGCATGTATAATGGTTGAGAGAAACATCGCCCTGAATAATTGGGTTTTCTACGGTCTACTGGCAGCTATTGTAGGAGTGTATGTAGCAGGAATAGGAGCTAACAGCATTTGGACAACACACGAGAGCTATTATGCTGTGGCAGTTCGTGAGATGTTGAAATCTGGTGATTGGTTGACAATTACCTTTAACGGGGAACTTCGCTTTAATAAGCCACCGCTCACGTATTGGCTGATGGCTACTTCAGCATCCATTTTTGGTTTGAAGGAATGGGCTCTCCGCCTACCAATCTTGCTATGCTCGTTGGGCACCCTTTTCGTAACTTATCGACTAGGGGCTGTATTATTTAGCTAGTAGGTAGGAAGATGGGCTTTATTGTTGATGGCGGTGAGTTTACAGTTTGCTTGGCTCAAACACTACGCTTCTCCAGAAATTCCTCTGACCTTTTTCTTTACCTTGACCTTATACGGGTTTGCTAGAGGCATACAAGATCAACAAAGAGGGTATCTAGTACTTGCTTTTACTGCTTTGTCTTTTACCTTGCTGGTAAAAGGGTGGCCGTATTTTTTGGTGGTGTATGCGGTATTGGTTACTTTTCTTTTGCTGTATCACCGCTTCTGTTTATCATCCATCAAGAAAAAAATACCTGTGAGATGGTTCTTAGGTGGCAGCTTCATTGCCCTGTTCATTGGACTAAGCTGGCTGGGGCTTATGTACCTACGTTATGAGGAAGAACTGCTCGAGGTATTGCATTTTGAGACCAGTCAACGAGCGATTCGCAGTAATCAAAGTAATTTCTGGAGGCAGTGGTTCTTTTATCCGGAAGTGATTGTATGGAGTTTCTTCCCTGCGTCGCTGGTGTTGTACTACGCTTTATTTTCTTATCTTAAGAAAGGTATAAATACCCTACAAAAAGTAGCTTTGCCTGTTGCGTGGCTGGGAGTAATGATACTAGGTTTTACGCTCGCTCAAGGCAAACTACCGGCTTATATTTTGCAAGCGCATCCAGCCATGGCGCTTCTTTGTGCTCACTTTATCGTTGCAGAGTGAACGGGTACAGCGTATTAATGCATGGTTATGGGGGCTTCCTATCTTTATTGCGACTGTATTTTCCATTGGTTTAGCGGCGGCTTTCCGTCTATCGGGGGTATGGTACTTGGTGATTGGATTGCTGGTTGGCGTAACCATATGGCAGTATACCAAGCGTAATACTCAATATGCGCCTGCATTGGCTATTGCCTGTACAGTAGTTACTCTGGCTATCTTATTTGTTAGTCTTTATCCTTCATTGGAACAATACCGTCCTTATCCCGCTATCCAAAAAGCAATCGCCGAGCATCAAATTTCAGAAGATGTCCCAATGATAATAGAAGAGCGATTCATCCATAATATCCCTTTTTATGTCCAACGTAAAATACTACAAGATCAGCAATATAGTTGGGATGATGTTATTCGTAAAGGAATGGAAGAACCTGTACTGGCATTGGTAAAAGTCGAGCATCCACTGCCACCAGAGTACCAAGTATTATGGCAAGGGAGTATATACCGTAAAGGTTCAGAATCGCATGGTTTTCGTTTTATTTTGCATTGTTGGGAAGCCTCCCGAGGAAACTACCAACACTTTCAGGAGTACAACCTGATTTACTATAATTCGCAAGATACCCACCAAGAGTCTCCGAAGAAGTCCCCGGTCGCCACAGATGAAAAGAGAACCTTTTTAAGATTGCAGGCAGATCTACCGTTCACTTCTGGCTTTCTGTTCCACAAAATAGGGTTGGAAGGTATAGGATGAGTGTATACTCCAGGGAACATTGGTAGTAGGTAAATACTGACGGAGTGCTTCTTTCTTCTGATTGTACTGAGCCTGAGTGGCTAAGTTGTACCATTCCAGCGGGTCAGCAGTATGATCATACAATTCTTCACCACCGTCTTCGTAACGGATATACCGGAAATCCTTCGTTCGAGCTGTATGATTATTTCTTCCAAAGGTAGTGATAGCGTACCACTCATTTGGGGTTGCCTCTTCTCGCATTAATGATACCAGACTTCGTCCTTCGTTTCGGGAATAAGACGGTAAGCTACTCAATTCCAGCAAAGTAGGGTAGAGGGATAGAAGTTCAACCGCTTCGTCTACTACCTTACCCGCTGGAACATTCGGCCCGGCAAAGATCAGTGGAGTATGGGTAGCTTCTTCCCACAGAGCGTGCTTGGCAAAGGTTCCCTTTTCACCCATTCGGTAGCCATGATCCGACCAGAGTACAATGATGGTGTTATCACCGTGAGCACTGTTTGCCAAAGATTTTAGCAAGCGGCCAATCTGATCATCTACAAAAGTGACGCAGGCCAGGTAAGCCTGAATAATATCATCCCAGTTACCGGACTTAATGGCCCATTCAGTACTGGGCATCATGGGTAGATCGTTGATTTTATGGGCTACGGGAGGTACATCTTCCAGATCATCAGCTTTGTAGGAGGGTAACGCAATATCTTCAGTCGGATGAAGATCAAACCAGGTTTGAGGTACATACAGCGGCACATGCGGACGCAAAAAGCCCACTGCCAAGAAAAACGGCTCATCGTACTCCCGCTGTAATCGCTCTGAAGCCCACTGTACTGACTGATAATCCGGCATCATAGAATCCATCGCGGGAAAAGCTCCCCAGTCGGTACTGGTGCGTCCGTAGTTTTTTCCTCCGAAGCCATCCCACACAAAGCGTTCTTCTGGCAATGGACCAAACCCCTTGTATCGCCCACCTGACTCATCAAACAGTCCATCAGGAGCGTGTCGGTGAAATAGCTTTCCAATACCCATCGTGTAGTAGCCTTGCTGCTTGAAGTATTCTGGTAAAAAGATAATTTCGGAAGTAACTTCATTGTCCGACCTAATTTTGTTGTCGTCAATCATCCCGTAAATACCGGTGGTAGAGGGGCGTAAGCCAGTCATGATAGAAGCCCGGGAGGGACCGCATAGGGGAGCCTGACAGTGGGCGTTTTTAAAAAGTACTCCACGAGCGGCCAAGGCAGCCATATTGGGAGTTTTCGCGTTGGGATTCCCTCCCATACTACCTAACCAATCGTTCAGATCATCAATAGCGATAAATAACACGTTAGGACGCCCAGCGGAAGTTTGAGCCATCGTAGGCAGGGTGCTAGTGCAGATGATTATGAATAGTAGGGTGGATAAAGCAAAGGTGAATTTTGCGATGTGGTTAGGCATACGTTGGTTGCATTAGATTCTCAGCTAAACAAATTGTGAAAATAGTCCGGTGATTCAAACTAAATGTCGTTTAATATTGCCTAAACACAGATTGTTAGTATTTTAAGAAGAAATGAGAATCAGATGATTACTATTAACCACCACCAACAACATTTTTTTGAAAGACAGGGGTATTTGAAAGTAACGAACCTACTTACCAAAGATGAAGTTACCTACTACCAAAACCTGTACGAGGATTTCCTGAATAACCGCATAGATGCCGCTAAGTACCGTTCTGACCTGGGTGGTCACGTAGATAAACCCGCAACGGAAACCGCGGAGCGAATTACCCAGATTATGGTGCCTTCCCGTACTCTACCGGATTTGCTTGTCCAACCGCTACACCAGAAAACCTTAGCCGTAGCTCAGCAACTGATGGGCGAGGACATGGCACTAGATTTTGATATGCTAATTGATAAAGCTCCGTTTTCCGAAACTCCCACGCCCTGGCATCAAGACTGTGCTTACTGGATTGATATGCCGGATAAGCGAGCGGTAAGTTGCTGGGTATCGTTGGATGAAGCGAAACAGGATAACGGGTGCATGTGGTATGTTCCTGGCTCCCATCGCCAACCCATGCGTCCGCATCGCCCGGCCGGGAAAGGGGGAGGAGCGTTGGAGTGCGATGCCGAAGAAGTGGAAGGAGTGGCGGTAGAACTTAAAGCCGGTGACTGCGTGCTGCATCAGGGCGGAACCCTGCACTACAGTCGGGGAAACAGCACCGCTCGGCGTCGGCGGGCATTCATTACCAACTTCCGACCTCAGGCCATGATTGACTACGAGCGAGCGCAAGGGTACGATCATACCGGTGAACGCAAGGTGAGAAGCTAGCGATAGACCGAAGTTTTCGGGATTTCCACCGCTTTTCTGCAAGAAAATGCTAATTTACGTAGTCAATCAACTGGCTCACAATGGTGAAAGAAATTTTAGCCATCGGCATTTTTCTAACCTTCATTGGTTGTAATACTAGGAACTTAAACCCGTTTGACGAGGGGCCATCTCCGGCTCGTAGCCCGGATGAAGAATTGGCGACCTTCCAATTAGAATCAGGAGTAAAAATTCAGCTAGTAGCCTCCGAACCCATGGTGCAGGAGCCGGTTACTATTACCTTTGACGAAGACGGGCGACTGTGGGTAGTGGAAATGCGAAACTATATGCCCAACGTAGACGGGGAAGGAGAAGACAAGCCGGAGGGCCGAATATCGGTACTGGAAGATACTGACGGTGACGGGGTGATGGATGTTAGTACGGTATATATTGATAGTTTGATCATGCCCCGGGCATTAGCCGTGGTGAACGGTGGAGCACTTATTGCCGAAAATAATGCACTCTGGATTACCGAAGATTTGGATGGCGACTTACAAGCCGATACCAAAATCTTGCTTGATTCCGCTTACGCGGCGAATGGGCTACCCGAACATTCGGATAATGGATTGTGGCGGGGAGTAGATAATTGGTACTATAACGCTAAATCTCATTTTCGCTACAAGTTGATTGATGGACAATGGCAACGCGATAGTACTGAATTTCGGGGGCAGTGGGGGCTTAGCCACGACGATAAGGGACGCTTGCATTACAATTACAACTGGTCGCAGTTACATGCTGACTTGGTTCCACCCAACTACTTGGCCCGCAATGTAAATCATACACCCACCTCCGGTATCGATGAAGGTTTAACTATTGATAGACGGGTGTATCCCATCCGCGATAATCCGGCGGTAAACCGAGGTTACATTCCCGGTACACTGACTCAAGATGGCAAACTGCTAGAGTTCACGGCCGCCTGCTCCCCGCTTGTATATCGAGGTGCTGTCCTTGCTGAGTTTAAAGGAGACGTGTTCGTTTGCGAACCCGCAGGGAATTTAATCAAACGAAATATAGTAGAGGAAATGGGGCTCCAATTGCAGGCTTCTGATCCTCATCCGGGTAGAGAGTTTCTAGCTTCTACTGACGAACGTTTCCGCCCAGTTCATACGGCTACCGGCCCCGATGGAGCCTTGTACATTGCTGATATGTACCGCGGTATTATTGAGCACGGCGCCTATATTACTCCCTATCTGAAGGAGCAAATTATTCAGCGTAAGCTTTCTCAACCGGTGCGTATGGGGCGTATCTGGCGTATTGTCCCGGAGAGTGAACAGTTGCCTAAGCCAGTCAAGCTCTCGACGTTGCTATCTAACGAGCTAGTGACTTATTTATCGTACGAAAACGGCTGGTACCGCGATATGGCCCAGCGACTGCTGGTAGAACGACAGGATGCAAGTGTGGTTCCGGCTTTGACCGAGTTAGCCAAAACGGGCAATACCGAACTGGGACGCTTTCACGCCTTATGGACCCTGGAAGGGTTAAACTCAGAAAACCCTGATGTGCTACTTGGTTTAATCAATGATGAAAGCACTCTGATAGCTAGCACTGCCCTGCGTTTACTAGAACCTCAGGCGGCTGAAAATACTGAAGTGCGCGCCCAATTGCAGGCTGCTTTGCTCAATAGGGATGAGGATTCCCCGATTGATTTAACGTTACAGCAGGCATTAACCGCTCAGGTATTGGAGCCTTCCGCTACTAATCAGGTGCTATCTGAAATCATTGTACAGTTTGATACTTCAGCTATGATCCGGGATGCGGTGTTGAGTAGCCTACAAGACCGTGAGTTTGCTTTTATGCAGCATCTGCGGCAGCAACCCGACTGGCAACAGTCATCCCCTGCTCGGGCAATTTTGCTGGAAACACTAACCGCTGCCATTGTCAACAAAGGTGATTCAGGCGAGCTATTAGCCCTATTATCGGATTTGAACAACGATCAGGATTTTGGTTGGCAGCAGAAAGCCATTGCCAGTGGGTTGGTGGTGAAGGGAACCCAGGAGAAGAATCAGCCAGTGAGTTTAGACCGTCCGCCGGTCTTGCTAACTCAAAACCATTCGGAAATCACTCCGGTTCAGCAGAAAGCCATTGCCTCCTTATTTGCCTGGCCGGGCCATACTCCTCGTTCTAAAGATTCGGCCAAGCAGAACCGTTTGGGGGAAGAAGGTCAGAAACAGTTTGCGTTGGGTCGGCAGCACTATTTAACTACTTGCGCGGGCTGTCATGGTACCGATGGTGAGGGAGTCAACCGATTTGCCCCGCCACTGGTGGCTTCCGATTGGGTGCTGGGTGACGAGAAGCGACTAGCGTTATTGCTATTGCATGGTCTGGAAGGACCCATTCGGGTAAACGGTAAAACCTACGATGCCCCGGAGATTTTACCGGTTATGCCCGCCCACTCTACGATGGACGATACTGAGTTAGCCTCCATTATGACCTATATCCGTAATGCTTGGGGTAATCAGGCGGAGCCAGTACCCCGAGGGTTGGTTGGTAAAACCCGGCATACTTCCCAAGGAAGGGTAGTACCCTGGACGGCCGAAGAGCTAAACCAGCATATTGATGATTTGCAAGCCTCGGTTGGTAAGTAGCAGAATAAGATGGTTTATAGTTCGATTGTTAAATGATTGGTCAAATTTCTCAATTTCAATGAATGTCTAATCTCGACCCGATAATTCCTGACCTCCGACTTCGGTCTTCCGCTCCCAACATCCAACTTGCAATCAAGAATTCCCCAACTTCAACAACCTATGAAAGCTTTTTCTCATCAATCCGGTATTAATCGCCGTTCTTTCCTGCAACAAAGTATGGCCGGAGCCGCGGCACTTTCTCTGAGCAGTCTTTCCCGCTTAGTGAAAGATGCTCCGATGGGGGTGGTTGTGCATACCTACTCCCACCGTTGGCATTCGGAAGTCGATAGCAAGCAGTATCCAGGTTTTCAGAATGCATTAGATTTGCTGGAGCACTGTCATCAGATTGGCGGGGGCGGGGTGCAGATAGGAGTTCGAGGATGGACCCAGGATTTTGCCGGGAAAGTGCGGGAACGGCGAGAGAAACTGGGATTGTATCTAGAGGGATCAATTCGGTTACCTAAAACTACTGACGAGCTTTCTGATTTTGAACAGGAAGTCAAGATGGCTAAAGAAGCCGGAGCCAGCGTAGTGCGAACGGTTTGTCTGGGTGGACGTCGCTACGAAACCTTCGATTCACTGGAAGCCTTTCAGCAGTTTAAAAAACAATCAATCAAATCATTGGAGTTAGCCGAACCAATCGTTCGTAAGCACCAAATGCGGCTAGCAGTTGAAAATCACAAAGACTGGCGGGCTCCCGAGTTAGTAGCTATCTTGAAACACCTAGATAGCGAGTGGGTGGGCGTTACATTAGATTTTGGCAACAGTATTTCACTGATGGAAGATCCGATGGAAGTGGTAGAAACGTTAGTGCCCTACGTGTTTACTACCCACGTAAAGGACATGGCTTTTGAAGAGTACGAAGATGGCTTCTTAATGTCGGAAGTTCAGCTAGGGCAAGGTATATTAGATTTGCTCCTCATCGTGAGCCTCTGTAAGCAACACAATCCAGATATTGTTTTTAATCTGGAAATGATCACCCGCGATCCGCTGAAAATCCCCTGTTTGACTGATGAATACTGGGCTACCTTCCCCGAAGTGCCTGGTAGCGATCTGGCCCGTACTTTACGAATGGTGAAAAGTAATCACTACACCTCAGGCCTCCCTCGGGTTTCTCCCTTGACCGCAGAAGAACGATTGGCTTTTGAGGAGGAAAATGTAACGAATTCATTAGCTTACAGCCGCAAAAGATTACCAATTACCTAACCTAAACAACTCAACATCTATGAGTAACGAAGCACTTCCTGGTATCAGTCAGTTCGATTTAAGTGGAAAAGCCGCCATTATTACCGGAGGTTCCAAAGGGCTAGGCTTAGCGATGGCTGCCGGACTGGCCTCAGCTGGAGCTAACGTCATGCTGGTAAACCGCAATGCTGAAGAAGGGAAGCAGGCTGCCGAAGAGCTGAATGAAATCTACGATACGAAAGCAGTTGCCTTTTCGGCAGATGTTGCTAACAAAGAGCAAACCGAAGCAATGGCGCAGGCGGCCCTGGATACTTTTGGCCGGATTGATGTACTGATCAATAGTGCCGGTATCAACATACGAGGGGCGATTGATGAGGTTACTGAAGAGGATTTTAAGAAAGTGATGGACGTGAATGTAGATGGTACCTGGTTGTGCTGCCGGGCAGTAACCCCCCAAATGAAAAAACAGCAACGCGGTAGCATCATCAACGTAGCCAGCACGCTTGGCTTAGTAGGTTTGGCTAATCGTACTCCTTATACCGCCAGTAAAGGTGCAGTAGTACAAATGACCCGTGCCCTTGGATTAGAACTGGCTCCGTTTAATATCAATGTAAACGCAATCTGCCCCGGCCCCTTTCTCACGGAAATGAATATTCCCATTGCCGAAACGGAGGAAGCGAAGAAATTCATTGTTGGCGCTACGGCCTTAGCCCGCTGGGGCGAACTCAAAGAAATCCAGGGGGCTGCTATCTTTCTCGCCAGCGATGCGGCTAGCTACGTAGTTGGTTCTATGCTAACCGTGGATGGTGGTTGGACTGCTAAATAAATCAGCAGTCCTAATACCACATGTGTAATAGAAATAACAGCAATTGCGTATACATAGATGTTATATGCCATTTTAAACGAAGTCTAGATATTTATCCAGAAACTATGAGTAAACTAACATTAATACCATTCCTATTCATCAATACGGCTTATGCCCAAGAAAAACAATTTCCATTTCATATTACAGGAACGATTAATGCAGATTCTGGGATAGTAGCTATCGATCTTTTTTACGATCACGATTACTACCCGAAAGGGGTTGAAAAGATGGAGGCAGAAGTGAAAGACAAGAAGTTTTCATTCAAAGGTAATATTTCCTATCCACAAGCATTCACAATAAGCTATGGACAGCAGTATTCATCACGCCTCTTTGTAATAGAACCCGGTGATCAATCAATGACTGTAGATATTGATGCCAACAGAGGAATTCCCTCCATTGATAATAAAGCAATGAGGGAATATGAAGACAAGTATGCCAAGGCATATGAAGAGGTAAGAAGAAACAGGGAAGCCTATAGAACTAAAAAAGATAGCTTAAGGCAATTTTATAACGGAAATATACCCGAAAGTATCCAACTAGAACTGGAAACTGAAATAAAAACGATTTATGCTGCTGGCGATAGTGTATTATTGAAGTATGTTACTAGGCATCCTAGCTCATATATAGCACTGTGGAAGTTTATTGAGTTATTTAGTTTTGATGGGTACAGCAACTTGTTTGCTTCAATTCATCAGCAATTTTCGGATTCCCTCAAACAAGCATATGCCGGTAAAGTACTTACTGAAAAATTGACAGCTGCCGGTCTACTAGCTATAGGAAAAAGATTTCCGGCTCTTACCGCCATTGATTCAGAAAATCATTCTTTTGATCGTACTTTACTTTTAGAAAACAAATATACTCTTATTGACTTCTGGTACAGCAACTGTAGACCCTGTATTGCCCAATTTCCGCATCTGAAGGATATGTATGATAAATATAAAGACAGAGGCTTTGAGATTGTCGGGATTTCTACTGATCGGGAGCGATATAAAGAGCAGTGGTTGAAGGCTATTGAGAGATATCAGCTATCATGGCCTCAATACTGGGATAAGAATGGAAAAGCCGCTTTAGGATTTTCAATCAATAAATTTCCAACAAACTATTTGTTAGACAGTCAAGGAAGAATTATCAAAAAGGATCAACGACCTGTGGAATTAGATCAATTCCTGCAAGAAAACATGTGATCTTGTAAAGACAATGATGGTAGAAAAACATTAAAAACGGTATATAACAAAAATCAGCAGCAAAGCCTCTGAAATTGAGTCAGAAAGCTAATCGCGATAAGCAGAAAAAAATGCTACTTTGAAAGATCAACGCCAACAACTTGGTTCAGCAGCTAGCCCTTATCGTTGAGCACAAGCAAAAAAAATGAAAAAGGTATTCGTTATCTTAACTTCAACTTTTTTAGTCCTGAGCTATGGGGAGGAATAGAGAGAAGGTAAACGTAGATTAAGTGATGGTTGACGTCTTAATAAATCAAATAAAAGCCGTAATCAGGAAAATCAGACTGATAGCGGTAGTAGCTAAAATGAGCGTACCCGCACTGTGTGATACGTAACCTTGCTTAATATTCATACCGGTAAGTTGGGTCATGGCCCAGAAAAAACTATCGTTGGCGTGAGAAGGTGCGGTAGCCCCAGCACCGGTAGCCAGTACGGTGAACACTCGCAATGTAGGAGTATCCAGCCCTAATGATGGCATAAGTGGGGCGACGATGGAGGCAGTAGTCACTAAAGCTACTGTAGAAGAGCCTTGAGCACCCTTTAGTGCCAGTGCCATGATAAATGGTAGAAAAAGGCTAAGGTTACCACCACTAAAACTATCGCTAACCAAGTTGGCAATACCGGAGTTTTGTAGCATCTTACCAAACACACCACCCGCCCCGGTAATCAGAATAACCGGAGCAGCAATAATAATGGCTTCGCCGAACCAACCGGTAGACGACAACAGCGATTTATCAAACTTGGTAGGAAGGGTAAACGAAAGAAACGCTCCAATCAGCAGGGCAATGACCGGGCTACCCAGAAACTTCAGAATAGTGGTGAAGGTGTTCTCGCCGAAGGGCTGGGTAGGGTAGTTGGCAATTGACGCCAAAACAATTAACAGCAACGGAATCACTATGGGTAGAAAGCATTTGCCGATGGAAGGGTACTTTTTTTCCTGGGTAGTTTTTTCCTCTTCGGCAAACTCCGGCACTAGGTCAATGCGGGAGGCAAAGTACTTGGCGTAAAAAAAGCAGGGAATCAGCGAGGTCAAACTAATAATCAATCCCCAGAAGATGACCATACCCAGGTCAGCATCCAGAATTCCGGCAGCAGCGATGGGGCCAGGGGTAGGGGGTACCAGTGAGTGGCTGGCGGTAATGCCTAGCGTTAGGGCAATGGTGGTAGCGGCAAAGGGTAGTTTTCCCTTAAACGATAGCGATTTGTTAATGGGGTTGAGCATGATGAAAGTGCTATCGCCAAATACCGGAATGGATAGAATATAGCCCGTAATCATCATCGCTAGCATCACTGATTTCTCGCCAATCCAACCCAGAATTTTTTGGGCGATCACAAAAGCCCCACCGGTTTTCTCCAGAAACGTACCGATAATCACACCCAGCAAAATCAGCAAACCAATGCTACCTAGCACCCCGCCAAAGCCTTCGGAAATTGATTGTACGATCAGTTCGGGGGGCATTCCTGCCATTAATCCGTAGATGATAGCGCCCACGAATAGCGCCAAAAACGGATGAATATCAAACATGATGATGGAGATAATAATGAGTCCTAATACCAGTAGAATGATCAGAACGGTGAGCATAGGTGTTGGTTAGGTAGTTTTTACAATAGGTTGTTTGATCAGTTTATTCATCAGGTAATTTGTAGAATATTTTGGCAAAACCAAAAGGAAGCTAAACCACTGAACGAAAAAAGACTCAATCAGGAAGAGACCGCGCTAAAATTTGCTAATGAGGATAATTTAAGTGTATGTTTAGTGTTTGAACCAACGTCTACTAACCTACATCCAAACTACATGAAAAGCTTAGAAACCCTGGACTGGGTCGTGATTGGACTCTACTTTCTGGTGCTGCTGGGCATTGCCCTCTGGGTCATTTTGCAGAAACAGAAAGATACCGCTGACTATTTTTTAGCCGGGCGTAATATTGGCTGGTTTGTGGTAGGAGCTTCCATTTTTGCTTCCAATATCGGCTCCGAGCACGTAGTAGGGCTGGCCGGCACTGGGGCTTCTGACAAAATGCCGCTTCTGATCTACGAACTACATGCCTGGATTGTACTGATGCTGGGCTGGGTATTTCTGCCCTTCTACGCCCGCGCAGGGGTATTTACCATGCCCGAGTTTCTGGAAAAGCGCTACAGTCCTGAAGCTCGCTGGTTTCTCTCGGTGTTCTCGCTGTTGGCTTATATTCTGACCAAAGTTTCGGTTACCATCTACGCCGGGGGCGTAGTGATTTCTTCGCTACTCAACATCGACTTTCTGACCGGAGCCTTGGCCACAGTAGTGCTCACCGGTCTGTACACCGTGCTGGGAGGGATGAAAGCCGTAGTCTACACGGAAGCACTGCAAACTGTCATACTGATACTAGGAGCGGCTACGCTAACCGTGATGGGACTGAATGCCGTAGGTGGTTGGGGCGAACTTAAGGCTACCGTGGGCGACGATTACTTTGATATGTGGCGACCACCTTCCGATCCTGACTTTCCCTGGCCGAGCCTGGTTATCTCCAGCACTATTGTGGGTATCTGGTACTGGTGTACCGATCAGTATATCGTGCAACGAGTGCTAACGGCTAAGAATATCAAAGAAGGACGGCGCGGTACTATCTGGGGCGGCTTTCTGAAACTGCTGCCAGTGTTTTTGTTTTTAATTCCGGGCGTGATTGCATTGGCGCTAAAGCAGCAGGGTAAACTGGAGTGGGAGAGTGCCGATCAGGCCTTTCCGGTACTGATGAGTAATCTGCTGCCCGCTGGTTTACGCGGTTTGGTTGCTGCCGGACTGCTGGCGGCGCTGATGAGCTCACTAGCTTCGGTGTTCAACTCCTGCGCTACGCTATTTACCAAGGATATTTACGAGAAAATTCGTCCGAATACCCCCGAGAGAAAGCTGCTAAACATTGGTAAAATCGCTACGGTGGTGATTGTGATACTCGGTATCGCCTGGATTCCGGTGATGCAGAACATTTCGGGAGTGCTGTACGAGTACTTGCAGTCGGTGCAGTCGTACATTGCCCCACCCATCACGGCGGTGTTTCTGCTGGGGGTGTTCTACAAGCGCATTAATGCTCGGGGAGCGATGGCTACGCTAGTGAGCGGACTGGTGATTGCCATCATCCGGCTGGTGCTGGAGTTGAGCAAAGGATCACTTAATCCGGACAGTATCTTCTACAAATTTGGCGATATGAACTTCCTGACCTTTGCCGCCTGGATGTTCCTGGCTTCGGTACTGATTGCCCTGACGGTTAGTCTACTCAGTCCGGCTCCTTCGGAAGAAAAGCTGTCGGGGTTGACCTACGGTACGCTCACGGCCGAACAAAAAGCCGAAAACAAAGCCAGTTACACCCTCTGGGATAATCTGGCTTCTTTGGCCGAACTCGCCATAGTGATTTATATTATGGTTTCCTTTGATGGGTGATGCATCAGTTTTAGGGTCTTCAGCGCTAAAAAGAAATGACTCGTTTGTAAAGTTGATAATGGATAAATATTTTAATTATTAGTTTGATGATTTACTCAACCCTACTCTAAAAGCGCTCAGAGAACTTGGGGGATCTGGTGCGGTCATCGAAATTGAGGAAAAAGTAGCACAAATTCTAAATTTGAGAGAAGAGGCGGTAAACGAGATTCATAGAGAAAGTAGAACTAAATTGTCTTATCGCCTTGCTTGGGCTAGAAATTATTTGAAGCGATACGGACTAATTGATAATTCTTCCAGAGGGGTTTGGACCTTGACAGAAAAAGGCCAGAAAGTTGGTCTGATTGATAAAGAACAAGTAAAAAGAGCAGTAGTCAAAAAAAACCGAAAGGCACAGATAGAGAAAAATAAACTCGATGAAGCTGGAAAGGATGATTTGACTGATGAAGTTGAGGAATTTAAGTGGCAAGATTCGTTGATCGAGACAATTAAGAACATTCAACCTGATCAGTTTGAAAGACTCTGCCAAAGGTTATTGCGTGAACTTGGTTTTGTGAATGTTGAGGTTACTGGAAAAACAAACGATGGAGGCATCGATGGCAAGGGAATAGTAAAGATAGGTGGAGTACTCTCATTCCATATTGTTTTTCAAGCAAAAAGATACCAAGGAACGGTTGCCTCGTCGGTAATCCGAGATTTCAGAGGCGCAATGGTTGGTCGTGCAGATAAAGGTCTGATACTGACAACGGGAAGTTTCTCTAGAGAAGCCAAAAAAGAAGCCCAAAGGGATGGTGCAACTCCTATTGACTTAATTGATGGAAATGAACTGGCCGAAAAGGTAAAAGACCTAAAACTAGGAGTGAGTGTTGAGTTAGTTGAGAGGGTCATAATTAATAGAGGCTGGTTTAAAAAGCTATAAATCAACTCATTGCATAAATAATTCTCATGCTAGAAGTAGAAGAAATCAAAACGAAAATCACACCAATTCTAAGGAAGCACCAAATCAGGCGTGCTGGGATTTTTGGCTCTTACGTAACCGGAGAAACAACTGCAAAAAGTGATGTGGATATATTGGTTGAGCTAGGTAACAAAATAAGTCTGCTGGAATTTGTGGGGTTAAAATACGAGCTAGAAGACCAGCTAGGTACCAAAGTTGACTTGGTGGAATACCAAGCACTTAAGCCAAGATTGAAAGACCAGATATTAGCCGAAGAAATCAGAATTTATGGCTAAAAGTAGAGACGAGTTGGTATTTCTGGAAGATATTCTGGATTGTATTCAGAAAATAGAAGAGTACGTGACGGGACTAACGGAGAAAGATTTTGAAGCTAACTCAGAGAAGCAGGATGCTGTAATCCGTCGGATAGAAATCATCGGTGAAGCGGTCAAGAATATATCGCTCGAGACTCGCACTAAGTATCCCGAGATTCAGTGGAGGGAAATAGCAGGTATGAGGGATATTGTTATTCATCAATATTTTGGAGTAACAGTTGGACTAGTTTGGCGAACGGCTACTTCTGATGTGCCAGTCCTAATGGATAAAATAGAGCAAATAATATCAGAGATGAAGAAAGAAAAATAGTCTGATACATCCTTTTCTGGGTTACCTTCACTAAATGCATCGATGGTGCTACACTTTGTCTTCCTCGTATGATTTGTCAGCAACCAGACTAAATCTCTCATTTGATAACCGGCGGCATTGACGAGATTTATCTTTATATTGGT
>CAKZYJ010000349.1 GCA_937884755.1 uncultured Flammeovirgaceae bacterium | reverse complement strand
TTTTTTTTTTTTTTTTTTTTTATTTTTTTTTTTTGTTTTTTTTTTTTTGCATTTTCTATATTGCACATTGCACATTGCACATTGCACATTGCACATTATTTTACCACCTAACCCCTCTAAATCATGAAAAATTTATTTTTCGCTACAGCCTTTCTGATTTCCGTAAGCTCTTTTGGTCAAGGACAATTTCAGCAAGAGACTGCTAACTTCCTTACGGCTGCTTCTGGTAAGATTATGCAGTTAGCCGAAGCAGTGCCAGAAGAAAAATACAATTGGAGCCCTCAAGAGGGAGTTCGTTCGTTTTCTGAAGTTCTTCATCACGTTGTATCTGCTAACTACTTCTTCGCCACCAAAATGGGAGCTGAATTACCCGAAGGAGTGAACATGGAAACATTAAAAGACGATCTTTCTAGCAAAGGAGATTACGCCACCGCTCTGCAACAATCATTTGATCTGGTAAACGAAACCTTGAAAAATGCTGATGAGGCATCGCTAGCTGAAAAAGTAGAATACCCTTTCCCCGGCGAGTATACTGGTATGTCTACTGCGCTTATCTTGCTATCGCACGCTAACGAGCATTTAGGTCAACTGATTGGCTACACCCGTATGAATGGAATTACCCCTCCTTGGAGTGAAGGGCAAGCGAGTAATTAAAAGTGTATTGGTGTTATAGGGTTAAGGAGTATTTTCAAACACCCTAACCCTATAACACCCTAGCACATTAATACTAAACTAATTTAGCTCTTTCCTTCTCCGCACTTTCGCTTTCTGGTACCCGCTTAGATATAGCAAAGTACAGTAGAAAGCCTACCGCAATACAGATGGACATAATGCCGAAGGGCAATGGTGAGTCTATCTCGATAGAAGGAATACTGATGATGACAAATCCGATTCCGGCAAACAGGATAATAAGCCCCCATTTAAGCGAATCTAAGCGACTATTTCGCTTTTGGTTTAGAATGGCTACTGAGTTTTGGTCTACGTGGCCCATTTGGATCATTTTTCGACGAAGCTGGTAGTCAAAGATGATGCGGAACACACTGACTACACTGAAAAAAATAATACCTACAATGATGGGCACCATTACAAATTCATTAATCATAGCTTTTGAGTTTATGTGATTGGTTATTTATCCCATCTGACAGTGTTGTTTTCAGAAGGTTGCAGTAATTTATTATTTTTCTGCAACCTTTCTTTTTTTGTGCTGTCCAATGGACTGATGAATGACGAAGCTCTTCTGGTTAAACAAGTCAAGGACGGAAATGCTCTAGCTTTTCAGCAGCTGGTGCAGCAGCATCAGCGGCTAGTGTTTCATATGGTGCACCGAATCGTAAACCGTTCGGAGGACTGTGAAGACATCAGCCAGGAAGTATTTTTGCGAGTATACCAGAAAATTCATCTGTTTAACTTTCAGTCCAAACTATCGACCTGGATCGCTACCATTGCTTATCGAACTGCTCTGAACTACGTAAAAAAGGAAGAGAAGCATTCGTCAACTGATATTGATGAAGCAATTTCGTTGGCCAGCCCAGAACAATCGGCTCAACAATTGTTAGAAAAGAAAGCAATTTATCAGTTTATTCACGAACGAATTTCCGAACTACCCGTGCATTACCGAACGGTGCTTACGTTGTTCCATTTAGAAGAGATGAGCTTACAAGAAATTCAAAAGGTGACCGACATGCCGTTGGGAACCGTAAAAAATTATCTGTTCCGAGCGCGAAAGCTGCTCAAGGAGCAGTTACAAAACCAATTTGAACCGGAGGAATTATGAAGAACCAGCGCACTGATAAAGACTGGCAGAAGCTGCTAGACGAAGGAAAAATCTCAGAGGAAGGACAAAAAAACGCTGATGGAAAGGCGTACCGCTTGTTATACCAGGCACTAAATACTGACCCGGAGATAGATATTCCGGCTGATTTTGCTCACCGGATTTCTACTCAGATAGTTCCGGCGTCTACTACGTCGGGCTCTCGTGTTTGGATAGTGGCGGCAGTCACTTTGGGTCTGTCACTGATTTTGTGTGGGGCTTTGCTGTTTTTTCTTTATCCCGCATTTTTCCGCACGTTGAGCGAGTATTCTGGAGTGTTAGGTTTTGCCGGATTAGTACTACTAGCTGTACAAGCAGCCGATTATTGGTTAATCCAGCGGCGTCAGAACGTTCAGTTTAACTTACCTAGTATTTAAGTGATTATCTCAGGTTGGTATTGGAATGCTTGAATGATTCTATGATTGAATGGTTGAGTTAGAGAATAAATATTCAGTAACTATTTATTCAGTTATTCATCATTAAGTTGGCTTACTGGTTTTTCTCTATCCACGACCCAGCGGGCTTCTTCGGAAAGTCGAGCATAGGTTTCTATTCTTGCTAGCTCTTAATCCATTCTTTAGCTTCCTCTAATGAATCAAAATACTTCATATCAATAGGAGAGCCTTCCGCTTCCTTATTTGCTTTTTCCATACCAAATTTTCCAAAAACATCCTTCGGAACAACAAAGGCCACTTTCTTCAATCCAATTGCGATAGCTTTTGGAAACCACTCTTGCTGGATAAACTCTTGCTTTTCTTTCCCCATTACTCCTAAATCAGTCGTATCAGCAATTAGTTTATTACACTGATATTCTACAAGTTTTTCTAGAGCAGAGCTACATGTGGCAATGAAATCGGAGGTTGATAATTGATTTGGGAACGAGTTAATAATAGCTTTTAACTCGGGACAGAATGTAGCTTCTAAAGCACCATTTTCTAATTGGGAATCTTGCATAACTTTTTCTATTGGATTTGGCAACATTAGTTATCCAAAATTACTATCGCTGTAATGCTAAAAAAAGTTAAACAAGTACTGATCTAACGCACGTAATATTGGTAAGTGAAAGAAAAGAGCATCTAAATCACAGTCTCATAGTCAACATGTGTAAGCCTAAGGTTGAGTTACATCTAATATCCGGCGAGCTTCCTCAGAAAGTCGAGCGTAGGTTTCTGGGAGGATATATTTCTGCTGATCAAGCTGCTGAGGCTGATCGCGGCGACAGAAGTAGCTATGAACCGAACGGCGGGGCGCATCCGTGTGATTATCAGTACCCCCGTGCCAGGTATGAGAGTTGAAGATAACGACGGTTCCGGCCGGCTCTTCCACTAAGATCTCATCCGGATGGGTAGCCCAGGGATCTTCCAATTCTTCCTGGGGCAAAATGCCGGACAAATGCGTGCCTGGTACCAGCCGCGTGGCCCCATTTTCTTTAGTAAAATTATCTAATAGCCAGATCGTATTACAAACCAGGTAGTTACCCGGAGTTACTGCTTCGTGCCAGTCGGCATGAAGTTTTTGATTACCTTTTCCCGGAATGGCAGCCCGATAATTTAAGGAAGAAAGCTTGAGTTCAGACCCAACGACCTGGGCAACTCCGGCCAGTACGCGCGGATGCGTATAAAAAATATCAAACAGTGGGTCTTTGTTCACCAGATTGGCTAGGCGGTCAGCCCCTTCTTCTTTAGGATGACGGATGTAAGGAGAATCCCAAAGCTCGGCTCCGCTTTTTTCGCCATCTACAATAAGTAGTTCTTTGATTCGATAACGAATAGCATCGAGCTGTACATGATTAAGTACACTACCTAAGGATAAATATCCGTTTTCGGCTAAAAAGGCTTTTTCTTCAGCCGTAATTAATTCGGACTGAATGGTAAGGGGAGAGGTAGTCGTATTCATAATCAAAAGGTACAAAAATTTTTCAAAACACGAAGCGGGAGGCTACTGCCCTTCAAACACCCGTTGTACGGCTTGTTGCCATAGCGTGTTCAGCGATTCTCGGGGATTGGAGCACAGGTAAACCGTAGTTCCGTATTCCCGAGCGTGCGGATTGCTAACGGATCCAATAATTTCTACCTGGCTAAACGCGCTTTCCACATCAGCCCCTAGTTCATCATTGACATAAATAAAATGATTTACGTCGTCAGGAATAGATTCGGGTACCCAGTAGCGAAAATTGTCGCTAAAACTAATAGGCTGAGGTAAGCCGTATTGCTGGCCGATAACGCATACGGCTCCCGCTTGACCGTAGTTCTCGCAGTAAATTACGCCCTTTTCTGTTTCAGGTATCTGTCGGTAAGCCTGAGCAGTGAGGGAGGCAAGAGAATCCCAACCTAACATGTCGGCGTAGTCCTGAGGTAAAGAATGTAACGTGCCATCTTCAAACCGTCGGCCGACATCTACTCCGTACTCTTTTTCCAAAGTATCAAAGTAATCAACTAGTTGTTCAGTACGGTAAATCGGGAGTCCAATGGGAAGGGTAGGCAGCGTAATAAGAACGATAATCGATGGTATTGCCCATCGGAACATGTTCTGGGAAATTAATTGCTCGTAGAATACCGCTCCCGCCGCAATCAGCATCGGAAAAATACCTAACGTGTAATAACTCTTTCCCCGCAACAACAGTAGCGCAAGAATTACCAGAACGGCGGTCCAGCCCAGCAAACGGTAACGGTACTGCTTAGTTCTAGGGGCTACCAATAAAAATACTAAGCCCGGAATAGTTAGTAAAGAAGCTGCCAATGGAATGAGCAGTTGTTCGGCTAGAAAGTTTCCGTAGGAGACGTTCACTAATTGGGTATCATTCAATTCCTGAATATGATTGATCACCGGAAGCTCGTTAGTCACCTGCCAAATTAGATTGGGCAGAAAAATAACAAGAGCAACCGCTAGCCCCAGATACATTTCTTTTCTTAAAAAAGCAGTGCGGTGCCTGGATAGAAGTAACGTCAGTAACAGAATGAGAATTAGTAAGCCTACTAGGTATTTGTTTAGCATAGCTAAGCCCGAAACTGCCCCCATTCCGATAAGATATTTTCCGTCATTAGTATTGATAAATCGAAGGGTGAGGTACAGCAGTAGTGTCCAGAAGGTAAGATCCAGAAAGACCGGTTGGAAGAGATAAAAAGTGCGAAGGGAAAAGGGCGTGCAAATTAAGGCTATGGTAGCCAGCAGCTGGGCGTAGCTTTTGCCGCCCAACTCCCGGGTGATCCTGGTGACAAGTATAACCATCACTCCACTAAACAAAGCAGGCACTAGGCGAACTGCCAAGGTAGAATATCCAAATACCGAAGATACGAAAGCAGCGATCCAGCCAATTAAAGGGGGGACGCTGGCGTAGCCGAAGGCCGGATGTTGCCCCAAGGTGAAATACAATAGTTCATCGCGGTGATAACCCAACGTATTATGAAATATCAGGTGAAGCACTACATTAAAGCATGCTATACCAATGATCAACCAGGAGGTGTGATGGGAGGACTTCATAGGCAGGACAACCCTAGCTGGAAAAAACTACTGAGTAAGCACTTTTATTGAGTAGGCTATTACGAGCGGTCAGTACTGAAAATAAAACGCTAGTTATTCGACTTGTCGGGATGATGTCTGACAATGATAGGGTGTTTTTGATAAAGCTCAGCGATGCTGCCTACCAACCTATTAACGATGCGGTAAACCCGATCCTCTCCGTACAGGCTGGGCTTCATGTTTACCAGCACTTCCTCCAGGGTAGGTTCCAGTCCGATTTCAGCCATTTCGTGAGGTCGTAGAAACCGCATATACCAGTTACTGAAGCGTCGTTCGTCGACATCGGGCAAGTGTAAAACTTTATCGACCGAGTGACGTTCGTCCTGCTCAATTCGACTCATTAGGGCTATAACCTTATCCTTTTCACCTTCCAGGTACTGTAAAAAACGTCCTTTACGGTAATTGAGAAAACCAGTAACCCCTAATTTTTGATTCTTTTGATTAGCTTCAGCTTCTAGACCAGTCAGTTGTTTTCCTGAAAAAGGAGCAGTAGCCTGACTAACGTAGGTAAGTGCGAACATATAATTCTAAGTTGATTTATTTCATAGTTGAACAGAAGTACAAACGAACTGCCGGGAAGTTTTATTGAAGTTATGAAGGTACATTTACTTTGGTAGCTTTTCAAGTAGTGAACGAGATGCCCAAAAAACGGTGCCGTGCCGCATGCCTTTAGGATAGAGTAACTTGACCGATTGATCTTCCCATGCAACCAAATCGGGAGAGGTCATTAGTCCGTACTCTTTTTTTCGGTAGCGGTCAAAGTATAAGTGCCATATATTATTGATTTTAACTACGGTTGGTCCTTCCACCCAATCTTCGCCCGAAATGGGTTGGGATGGGTAGGAGTAGGGACCAGTAGCAGTAGTACTAAATGCTAAGCGAATATTTTTCTGAGGCAGAAACGGCTTATTGGTTTCATCTTTCAGAAACATTACGTATCGACCCTTTTCTTCCACCACCGTAGCATCAATCACATTGAATCCGCGTTCGTAAAAAAGTTTGGTGTTAGTAAAAGTCTCAAAATCCTTAGTCGTGGTGTAGTACATCCGGTGATTATTCCCCGAGGCGGGTGGCCCATTGTTACTTTGGTTATCGGTTTGAGGGAAGCGACCCGGAATGGTAGTGGCCCAGAAGATCAGATATTGCTGGGTAGCTTTATCGTAGAATAACTCAGGTGCCCAGCAGTTTTTTGCACTCGGTTCGTGCTCCATCACAGGAATATACGTTTGTTCCGACCAGTTGACTAGGTCCGTAGAATTAGCATAACCAATTCCCCTTTCTTTCCAGCTAACCGTCCAAACCATATGGAATTTTCCGTCAGGTCCGTTAATGATGCAGGGATCGCGCATCAGTTTATCTTCTCCCACCATTGGTGGCAAGAACGATTCATTATTGTTAAGGGAAGTCCAGCGATAACCGTCTTCACTATAGGCCAGGTGCAACCCATCTTCGCCATTGCCCATAAAGTAAGAAAACATAAGTACCGAGTCGGAGGCAGTAATGGACTGGGCATACGGAGAATAGGGTGGAAGAATGAAAAGAAAGAGCAACCAAATGACTAGTTGGTAGTTCATAAGTAAAGTACAAGTGTAAGTTCAGCAAACTGGGTACAACATCAATAAAAACAGATAGTTGATAAAGTAAATAGCAGTGGTCAAATATAACTTCTTCCGGAGTTTTTCAGTAAAACTTACGTTTGCGATAATACTGCATTAAATTTGAATAGGAATTGGAAAATTTTCATTCGTTAAAAAAGATTCGTATTATTTCTGGAAATGACAGAGTTTTACGAAATAGAATTCTGATCTACTAACTATTTTCTATGCCGATTTCTACCTGGAGGCTGTTTTTTATCCTGTTTCTTTTCCCGATAGTAGCCAGCGCCCTCAACGATGAGTATTTCACCATCGTAGAGAAAGATCATAAAAAAGGATTGTTCGACTAATACGGCAAGGTGATTATCCCAGTGGCCTACGAAGACCTGGGCTGGACGGCGGGTCTCCCCGAAGTTTACCATAAAGTGATTGGGTTTCGGGAAGGCAACCTCTGGGGGTTGATTGATATTAAGAATAAAAAAGTCAGCAATGCCCGCTATACGACTTTACAACCCTTCCAAGAGAAACTTCTGATTGCATCTTTACCGATAAAGGCTCAGGCTGGCCAGGTGCGCTACGGACTTATTAACAATAAGGGCGAAACTGAGCTATCTTTCAGCTATCCTTCTCTCATGCATCATCAATCAAAACTGATTGCTTCGGTTCTCCGCATTTAGAAGCCCAAGTACGGGATTCTTGATCAGGAAGGTGCGGCCATACTAGGATTCGATCATTTGCGGATAGACCCACTTTCTCCGGAGCGCTACGGCGTAACCAACCTGCAACAGTTAACGGCCATTTACGATAGCGAAGGAAGCAGACTTACTGAGTTTGTTTATGATAGCATTTCCTCCTTTACTCACCAACTGGCAGTTATTTATCGAAATGGTAAGCAGGGCGTAATTCACGAAGACGGTCGGGAGATGATTGCCCCTCAGTACCGACGAATAAAAATTGATAGCCCTGGTCAGGTGAGCGTATTGCCTTTTAATACTTGGCATGTATACACTGCTGAAAACAAGTGGGTACGTGATTATATATTTGAAGAAATGCAACCGGTAGGAGTAAACCTGTATCAAGTAACTCTTGGTGAAACCAAAACCTTCGTAGATAAGTCGGGGGAAGCAGTGATTCCTATCCACTGGCAAGTAAAGCAGTTATCCGGCGATTTTGCCGTCCTTACACAGGGTGATAAATTCGGGGTACTGCTCAGCAGCAATGAGTCCGACGCAACACACCAGGTAGTACTCGAGCCCGAATACGACTCACTATTGGTAGATGGTCAGTTTATCATTGCGGCCCAACAGGTGGGCGGTACCAACTCCTGGTCATTGTTTAACCGTAATGGCCTCAGCCTGACTTCGTTTGCCTATCAGGCTATTTACCCGCAGAGCGAGGGGCGCTTTCTGGTAAAGCGTAAAGATCGTTGGGGCTTTTTAGATACCACCGGAGTAGAAGTAATTGGTTGCCAGTACTTTAGGGCCACTTCCTTTAGTGGCGGTGTAGCTGGCGTTGATTGTACCGAAGGACAAGGGGTTGTTGATCTCGATGGTAACTGGAAAATCAAGCCCCTAAACTACCAGGGTACCCGCCTTTCTCTGGAACGTATTCACGATGATTTGTATATCTTCCGTACCGAACCGGAACGGCCTGAAGCAGTACGTTTTGGGTTGATCAATAGTCAAGGAGAGAAGCTATATACTTCCGTTCACGAATTAATTCATAACGGCCATAGTATTTGGGAACGCAGTGCTGAGGGTAAGTATGGTTTGGTGAGTTACCAGGGGCAACGTATGATGGAGGTGCAGTATGATACCATTTCTGCATTGCAGGATCAACAAGTGTATGTATTCCGCAAAGAGGGCAAGTACGGTATTCTGGGTCGGGATGGGGAAGAACTGTTTGGATTAGATAACAACTTTCAGGATTTATTCCCTATGACGGATGGATTTCTGGGAGTAAAAATTAACAACAAATTCGGCTTTGTAGATGAACTGGGCCGACTACGCATTGCCAATCGTTACGATTCTATCCGGCACTTTCAGGCCAATATGGCCGCAGTGAAACTACTGGGAAGATGGGGATATATTGACAAAGGTGAGCATTTAATTGTTCAACCCCACTTCGAGCAGGCCTTTCCTTTCCGGGGAAAGCTAGCCTTGGTAAAGAAAAATGGCAAGTTTGGAATGGTCAATCGTAAAGGCAATGCTATTATTCCGGCGGCATACAGCCAAATCGTCCCCGCCCAAAATAATCGTTATAAGCTATTTACTACTAAGTTAGTGGGTGGTAAAGAGATTCCCCAGGTAGGGCTAGCCAGCGAGAATGGAACTGTACTGGTACACCCCAAATACGACAGTCTGAAAGATTTAGATAATGGTTACGTAGTGGTAAGTCGGAAAGGCCGCTTTGGACTACTAACGCTAAACGGCAGAAGTACTATTCCCATGAAGCACGATCAGATTATCTACGATGCCTTTAATGATGTGTATCTAGCCCTGGAAAAGCCCGCCTGGGAATCGATTGATCTTCCCTAAAACTTCTTCAGATGAAGAGGTAAGTCATCCAGAAAAAATCATGCGTACGTGAATGTTTTTTGCCGCCTCTTATGCTTTCTTATCTCTACAAAACCAGGAGGCGTAGCAATAATTACTTTCGTTAATAAGACATTGATTGCCTAGTAGAAAAATTATCTTGCTAAGATATGTTTTGATATATTCAAACTTCTTTCGTGTGAAAACCCGTTCACTCCTTCATGAGGCTACTAGCGGCATTTGTTTATGTTAGGCTATTTTTGAGCTTCCAACAGGAATCACAACAATCGTCAGGTGATGCAGTGATGAGTCATCAGGATTCTCTAAGGGCGACCATGGCTGATATTGTGAGAGCACGGGAAGACTTTAGTGTTACTAAAACCTTTCATGGAGAGTATTACACCGCTGACTATATTTCTCTATTGGAAGGTAACGGAGGACATCAGTTTTTATCCCAATCTAGCTTGGCCGGAAACTAATACTATTAAAAACAACCTACTACATGATCATTCAGTCACTAAACAGACAAGTTTCTAACCTATTGAGCCTTTGTTTTTTTCTCTCCTTTTTTCACTTTCAAAGTTCTGCTCAATCTGATTACAACAATCAACAACAGGATGGCTATAAAGGAATCTGGTTTACTTTAGGACAATTCTACGCATTCGGAGATAAGTACTCGGGAGGATTAGGTACTTACACTGCCAAGCATAAACCGCTTGCAATCTATGCACCAGAGGTTAATAAAACTTTCTTTGTTTATGGCGGTACCACCGGCGAGAGAGATCGCTATCTACTCTGTATGATTGGATGTTTCAACCACGACGATAATACAGTAACTAAACCAACTGTAGTGTATGATAAGCAGGGAGTGGATGATCCTCATGACAATCCGAGTTTGCTGATTGATCCCGATGGCTATTTGTGGGTCTTTGTTAGTGGGCGAGGCACGCTTCGCCCTGGGTTCAAGTACCGTAGCGATCGGCCTTACGATATCAGTACCTTTACTCAAATCTCAGAAGAGGAGATGACCTATCCTCAGCCCTGGTACATTGAGGGAGAAGGGATGTTCCATTTTTTCACTAAATACAGTGGGGTACGCGAACTATATTACGAAACTAGTACAGATGGCGTGAATTGGACTGATGATAGAAAATTAGCTGGAATTATTGGGGAGGGGGAAGAAAAGAGTGGTCACTACCAAGTGAGCGGTCATTATGAAGGCAAGGTAGCGACCTTCTTTAGTCGTCACCCAAACGGCAATGTTGACCGACGGACCAGTCTACATTACCTTCAATCTATTGACTTTGGTGAAACTTGGACTACCGCTAGTGGTGAGCCGGTGGAAGTACCGGTAACTAAGGTGAATTCCTCCGCCCGCATTATTGACTACGAGAGCCAGGGAAAAAATGTGTACCTCAAAGATATTGCTTTCGATACGAACGGTAATCCGGTAGCCTTGTATCTCACTAGTGGTGGTCACGAGCCTGGCCTAAGTAATAACCCTCGAGAATGGCGAGTTTCTCACTTCGATGGCACCGATCGCGCAGCGAACCGTTGGCAGACTACTGTAATTACTGTCTCTGATCATAATTATGATATGGGCAGCCTTTGGATTGAGGGCGACCATTGGACTGTGATTGCTCCTACCATAAACCGCCCTCAAGCAATTGGCGGAGGGGGAGAGGTGGCAATTTGGGAAAGCACCGACGCAGGAAAATCCTGGAAACTAAAAAAGCAGATTACCAAAGATAGCCCCCGTAACCACAATTATGTCCGTAGAGTAGTGAATGGAAAAGCTCCTTTTCAATACTTCTGGGCCGACGGCAACCCGGACAAACTTTCCCAATCCATCATGTACTTTGGCGATAGCAAAGGAAATACCTGGCAACTACCCTATGAGATGCAAGATGAAAAAGAAAAGCCAGTAAAAGTGTTTTAGTGTCAAAGTGTTATGGTGTTATAGTTTGACCAGAAATCACTACAATCAACCGTAATACATTAATACTAAAACACCATAGCACTAATCCAGCGAATTAATCCACTTTGCAATCTTTAAGGCTTCTTCCTTAGGCACTTGCGGCATAGGTGCCATAGGTGTGTAGTCCGGCCAATTCTGTGGTTGGGGATTATAGATGAGTTCTACGATCTTTTCGTCGCTGTACTTACGCTTAGCTACATCTTTGAAAGCTGGGCCTACCTGACGTTGATCTGCCTGATGACAGGCCGTACAGGTATTTTTTACTAGCAAAGGCTCAATTTCAGCGTAGGTAGGAACAGCTAGACCGGCATTTGGGTCGTCGGGAGTGCTAATAACAGTCGGGGAGCGTTGGGTTACTTGAGTCCTGGGCTGATCGGTATTCTGCGAGCGGGTGGTTACCCATTCGCTATCCGGTAATTTCTCGCCTTCAGGGATATTGTTCAGGGTGTAGTAGGCTACCGGATGCAGTAGGGTGTGGCTACTTTCAGCAGCTTTCACCCCAGTAACTAGTAACTCATGGATGTAGTACTGACGTAGGTTGTCTACCTTCACTCGAACCGACTTACCGTCTTCAGAAACTTTTACCCCGGCTACTTTTAGCGGCTCATCGTTAACGGTCGGGCTACCGTACACGGCATGGTACTTATAAATGAAGCTGCGTCCGCTGTAGGCATTCAAATCCTCGGCCGATTCCCGATCAACGGGTTGGGTGAAGTGGATGGTAAAGCCGTCCGGCTCTGCTCGTACGGTTTCCATCTCAAAAGGGGTTTCTCCGGTCCAAACTAAACGTTCCAGTCCGGCATTCTGAGTTCCCGCCGAACCCCAGCCCCGGTTGGTTTCCCCTACGTACAGTGAGCCATCGCCTCCCCAGGTCATCCGTAGTACTCCCGACTGAAAACCGGAACGAAAGTCAAAGGCTACCCCCTGGTACTGGTCATTCACTTTTTCCAAAGAGACTCGCATTATCTTGCTTTGCCCCTGATCACCCACAAAAAGCTGTCCGGCAAAAGGGCCAAATTGTCCGGCACTACTATCTACCAGTATTTCCGAATTAGAAATCCCTAAAATGCCGTGGGGTAGCCATACGGCGGGAAGTTGTACTTCCGGAAAGGTCTCGCCAGCTTCGTAAAGAAAATCGGGGTCTTCTTCGTTTTCAACGTTTTCTGGTTTAACGTAACGGCCGTTTTCTTTTACCTGGCGCTTATCTATTTGCGCGTAGAATTCTTGTTCGGTCAAATCGATGGGGGAGCCCTCTTTTTCGGCCCAGGTCAGTCCGGCCGGATGACCCGCGAAGCTCCCCTGAGGAATATGCCAAACGCCACCGGAACCCATCCAGTCCCCTTGATTCTCGGTGTAGAAGAACTCGCCGTCAATAATTCCCAGACCGCAGGGCGAGCGCATTCCGGTAGCCCAAGGCTGCATTTCACCTTCAGGGCTAATCCGCATGGTCCAACCGCGCCAGGGCACCCGACTTTCACCTCGCCACCATTCTTCGCTCCCAAAAGCAACGTTACCCGTGACCATCATATCACCGTTGGGCAGAAATTTGGGGCCGTATGAGTACTCATGGTAGTGCCCGGATAGCGGCCACTGATAGATGGTCTCGTATTTATCCGCTTTGCCGTCACCATTAGTATCGCTGAGTTTGGTCAGCTCACCCCGTTGGGCGGTATAAAATGCGTTATCCTTATAGGCTAAACCCAGAGGTTCGTGCAGGCCGGTAGCAAAAAGGGTATAGCGTGGCTGAGTGCCTTCGTACATATTGGGGTTTTCCACAATAAACACATCGCCCCGACGGGTGCAAAGTGCAATGCGTCGGTCGGGTAAAGTGACCAAACCACCTACTTCCAGCAATACATCCTCAGGAGTAGGAAGCGTTACGATGCGATAGTAATCTTCCTCAGTTGGTTTCTCTTGAGCCTGAGTGACCGAATACGTAAGCGTGATACTGATAAGCAATAATGAAATATAGGATAAAATAAGCTGCATGTTGTTCTGAATTACCAAACGATAGAATAAGTAAATGAAGAGTTCTGAAGAGAAGCGATTAACTCCTGCTTTTCGTCAACCGATCTGACTGTGGCCGATTGGCCGGAAGGAATACGGATATAATACTGCTGGTCTACTACGTAGCTGCCGTCGGGCATCTGCTGAATTTCGCCTCCTTCCGCTAACTTAAAGTAAAGGTTTTCGGTAGGGTTGCCTTCGGTAAAGCTAAGGCTGCGAGTGAGCATTTTTCCTTCATTATCGGGCTGAATGAAGTCTTCCAGTACCGTACCTTCTTGTTCGTACACAAAGATAGGTAAACCAGTTTGAGCGTCAATGCGATAACCGTCGCTCTGCCAATCTCCGGTTTCGTTAATATCAGTAGGAAAGGAGGCGTTGGAATCGGATAAGTCTGCTAAAGATGCTGAGGGAAATAAATACTGTACTGCCCCCCTTGGACGGAAAGAACCATCGCCCCGCCGGTACCACATAGGAGTGGCATTTAAAAACTCACCTCGCCACACACAAACCGGCGTACCGGTAATCAAATTGTATACGTAGTGAGCCCCGCTGGGAACACCCACGCCAATGGTATGGGTTAATCGCTGAGAATTATCGCCTTCGTAATCCATAAATGCCCGAAGCATACGAGGCTCATCGGCCACTTTTACATAAATAGGTCCGGTCTCGGGAATATCCGGGAGAAATGAATTAGGATTATGCAACGGGCGAGGGTAGGAGTCAGTGCTGAACAATCCTACACGGGTAGGCCACTGCGGGGTTTCCTTTTGGTATACTAATCGAAAGGTGGTTTTTCCCTCGGAAAGGTTGAGACTGATGTCGTTGGAAGATCTATATTGATCGAAGCCAGCCAATTCATTTTGTTTCTCACCGTTCACTTCCAGCAAAGCTCGGCCTACGAAGTTTAATTGAAATTGATAATCTCCCGCTGCTGAAGTAACAATGTCGGCTTCGTATACTACTGTAAAGTTATCGTCCACACCCGGTAGGTCGGTAGTCATCTGATGAATAGTACCTTCTTCAATGGGAGATGCGCTAGTCAGGGAGGCGGGATCAAGCGTTGTATCGTAAACTTTGTAGCTAATTTCACTTAACTGAACATCGGTCTCTTCCATCAGGCGGTAGCGGATATTGCGTAAAGCTACCGGGCCGTGGTCGCCCTGAATCATGATGGGGCCTTTAGCTACTTCATTATTTTCCACCGGGCCACCCGTAGGTAAGGGTACTTCCACGTTTTCGTGAATACGTTCGCCGTTTAAATCCACGTACACAAAGCGGGCATTGGACACCTTTTTGCCGCTTTCGTCGAATTTGGGAGCTTGGAAGGCAATCTTCATTTTCTGCCAAAGACCAGGGGCTTTGGCGGCATTGGTCAGCGGAGCTTTACCCATGTAGATTTTTCCGGGTTCGGTTTCCCAGTTGCGGTAGATGCCCCCAATATCGCCAAAGCGCGGGTTTTTTACGCCCCAGCTATCCAGTAATTGAATTTCGTAGCGGCCCTGTAGGTAGATGCCCGAGTTTGAACCCTTGGGCATCATCACCTCCAGTTCTAACAGAATATCGCCGTGTTCCCAGCTAGTAAGCAGGTGGTCTTTGATCGTATCGTCGTTCATGTTCAGCAACACCCCGGTACCGGCCTCGTAACGAACGGGACCTTGCGGAGAGGCAGATTCATGCTCGGCTTTTTTTGATTTCTTTTTCTTCTTTTTGGATTCTTCGGGAGTGGCTTCCTGATGATGGATATCCACATTCGGGTCCATGGATACCGAACTCACAATCATCCAGTTACCGGCCTGCTCCTGGAAGGCGGAAAGATCATCCAACGGCAGGGGTTCCATCTGCGCGTTTTGGGCATAAATCCCAGCTGATGTAAGGAGAAATAATAAGGCTAGAAAATGTTGTCTCATAGTGTATTCTTACAAATTGAAAATAACGGTCAAAAATATACAAAGAAAACTATAGTCAGAACCTATTAGGCATAAAAGATCATAATGCACTTCGTTATTGTGGAGTATCTTCTGTAGTAGAATAGACTTGCAGTATTTTACTTCAGTGATAGTTCTATTGAGCGGTTTCGGTATCAGAAGAATATTCGTTTATCTTGGTAGTAATTCATTCTGTTTAACGAAAAAGTTTAGAAGCTAATGCACTTAAGAACCATCCTTTGGTTAGGCATCACTTTCTGGTTAGTGACACATACTGCCGCCGGTCAGAAAAAGAATGCAGTTGAGGAATACGATCTGGTGGTGGTAGGAGCTACCTTTTCCGGAATTGCGGCGGCGATTAATGCTGCTGAATATGGGCATAGGGTAGCTCTGGTAGAAGAATACGATCAGATAGGCGGGTTGATGACCGGAGGGCTTTCCAATACGGATTTTATCTCCTTTGAATCCTTGAGTGGTACATTCCTCGACTATACCCGCCGGGTAGAAAAGTATTATACTGACAAATACGGAGCGAACTCAGTACAAGTAGCAGATTGTCATAACGGCATTCACGCTGAACCGCACGTCACTCTCCGTATCTTTCAGGAGATGCTTGCTGAGTATCCTAATATTGAACAATTCCTCAATCATCGGCTCAAAAGTGTTTCCCTGGAAAATCCCATACAACAGTTACGGCAGATTGAGGGGATTAAATGTATTGATCAGAGGAATAATGAAAGTGTGGAATTCCATGGAAAAGTGTTTTTGGATGCTACCTACGAGGGAGATCTGGCTGCTTTTGCCGGAGCGGAGTATCGGGTAGGTCGTGAGTCTCGTCAGGAATACGGAGAATCGCTGGCGGGACATATCTTTTACCAGTACGGTAGAATTCTGAATGGTAGCAGCGGTGAAGGAGATCGAAGAGTGCAGGGCTACAACTTTCGGGTAATTATGACCGATAACCCGGATAACCGTCGCCTGATTGACCAGCCCGATAATTATCGTCGGGAAGACTATCTACCGGTAGCTGAGGTACTTAAGCAGGGTAAGGTCAGCCAAGTCTTTACCCGGTTTGGCCGAGATGCCATCTTAAGGACGCAGATGATTCCTAACCGGAAGGCCGACGTGAATGACATTAAGAATGCCCCGGTGCGGATTGCCTTATTGGGAGAAAACTATGCTTACCCCGAGGGTAATTAGGAAGTTAGAAATGAGATTATCCAGCATCATGAAGAACATATTCTTGGCCTGCTCTATTTTCTTCAAAATGATTCGGCTGTTCCCGAAAAATATCGGGAAGAAGCGCGACAGTGGGGACTGGCGAAAGATGAGTTCGTAAATAATGATAATTTTCCCACTCGGCTCTACATCCGGGAGGCGCGGCGCATTATGGGGGATTATGTGTTTACTCAACATGACGCTACCCCTCAACAGGGTACTCTGGTTGTACCCTACAAGCGGGACGCTATTGCTATCGGTGACTACGCGCTAAACTGCCACGGAGTACAGCCTCCTTCTCTACATTCTTCAGTGGCCGAAGGTGATTATAACCTCATTCCGCCACCGTTTCAAATTCCCTTCGGAGTTATTATTCCCCAAAAGTTTGCCAATCTGCTGGTCTCGGTAGCAGTTTCCAGCAGCCACGTGGGGTTCAGTGGGCTTCGTTTAGAACCAATCTGGACCTCAATAGGCCAGGCTGCTGGATTGACTGCTCACCTAGCCTTAGCAAATGAGCAATTGGTAAAGGAAGTAGCCATTGATGAGTTACAAGCTTTGTTACACCAACATAAATCCAAGACCACTTACATTTCGGATATTGACGTAAACTCCCCTTTATTTGGGGCGACTCAATTTTTAGGAGTGCGAGGTTATCTGCACGATCTGTATACGTTGGATACTTTAGCCATGGTAGATACTGTGACCTATCGAAGTTTGTGGGGTGGTCAATACGCCTCAGCCTATCCCTTTCATGCGCTAGAACCGGAAAAAGCATTGGATGATGCCTTAGCGCAGCGATGGATACAACGACTGAATAGCGAAGAGAAACAAGCAAAAGCCCAGGAGTATTTAGCTAAATCAACAACCACCCGAGGCGATTTTTTACTGACCATCTATAAACTCGAGAATGAGTGAAAGGCATGCTACCCGTCAATCAGCTTGCTTAATCTCGACCCAGAACGGAAAGGTGCGTTCGCCCTCGGCCTCATAAAAGGGAATAAGGTCTCCCTTCATTTTTGGTAGATAGACATTGTTCATTACGATAGTTTCGGAGGAATCAGCGTTCTTCATTTGCTGAATGAGAGTTTCGGTTTCCAAGACCATCTCCCCACCCGGTTTTACTGGATTTAGGAAGCGAAAGCTAAGGTTATAGTGCCCCTCCCGGGAAACTTCCACCAGCCATTTGCCAAATATGTCTTCCTGGGCCCAGATACCCCGCTCCCCTCCAGCATCATTACGATTGAGAACAACAGGGTCTTCCTGATTACTCCCAATAACCACCATTGGGGGACTAATCAAATTGGGGGATTGAATAAGTTCGAAGAAGTGTTGATCCAACCCTTGCTTAAGCTGAAGCGCTAGCTCGGTCTTCTCCACTACCAGATTTTGTTGCTCGTAAGGATCATCCTTTAAGTTAAATAGTTCAAAATCAGTGATTTCAGCATTGTAGGATGTCTGCCCTACCAGTTTATAATCTCCTTGTTGCAGAGCAACATTGCGGTACAGTTCGGGATACTTTCGCGTCCAGCTAAAGAATAGTGGTCGTTCTACCCAGCTAACGGATTGTCCCTCAAATAAAGGTACTAAGCTGTGGCCATCAATGGCTCGATTAATCGGTAGGTTGGCACCGCATAGTTCGGCCAGGGTAGGAAATACGTCCATGTGAGCCGCGGTAGTTGCAATATCCTGGCTTTGACCGTATTGGGCGGGGTAGCGAAGAAGAAACGGTACCCGAACCCCACCTCGGTACACCGAACCTTTGCGCCCCCGCATTCCACCAACGTAACGGGGCTGCTGAGGGCCATTATCAGTCATAAAAATGATAATAGTGTTATCAGCAATGTTCATTTCATCCAGGGTAGAGAATACTTTGCCCAGGTTATCATCAATGTTGGTGACCATCGCGTACACCTTGCGGGCATCTTCTTTATTCTTCTCGCTCATTTCGGGAAAAGGCTTTCCGTCGTCAAATCCGGCGGACGGATCAATGTCTTCATACATCTGGTAGTACTTATCCGGTACCTGTAACGGAGTGTGGGGAGCATTGAAGGAGAGATAGCAGAAGAAAGGTTCTTGCTGATTACTTTTGATGAAATCAATTGCCTGCTTGGCAAATATATCAGAACAGTATCCTTCGTAAGCTTGCTGTTTGCCATTGTGCCACAGTACCGGATCATAGTAGCTGCTATCTTTTTGGAAGAAGGTAGTGAAATCACCTACTTGCCCCATGCCGCCCGAAAGATGAATGACCGATTCATCAAAACCTTGATCGTTGGGGCGGCTGGGGTAATTATCGCCTAAATGCCACTTTCCAAAGATGCCGGTACGGTAGCCCGCATCCTTCAGCATTTCGGCAATGGTTACTTCGGAGGTGGCCATGGTAGCTCCGCCGTTGTAAGTATCGTGCACTCCCGTACGTAGCGAGTAGCGTCCCGTCATCAGACTGGAGCGGGTGGGAGCGCAGACGGGTGATACGTAGAAGTTCGTTAGTCGGATACTTTCCTGGGCCAGTTGATCTAGCACTGGCGGTTTGATATGCGGATTACCCATGAAACCCAGATCGCCGTAACCCTGATCGTCGGTGATGATCAGTAGTACGTTGGGTTGGGTAGGGGACTGGAAAAAGCTAAGCTGGGTGAAGAATAAGGTGGTTATAAATAGCAGTCTCATGAAACAGGTAGGTTGTTATAATTTCAGTATTGGCCTAAAATACAATGATATTTGAGAGCATCCAATCGGAATAATGCGACGGCTTTTTTGTATCTTTAAGTAAAGGAGGTAAACATGATTTTTTTCTTAAACAGACCTAAGAAATTCGAACAAATCTTAGCTGCACTGTTGATAGCTCTAGTGAGTATTAGTTGTGAAAATTCAGAAGAAGTACCGGTTGCGGATTCCGATGAGTATCGTGATTGGATTAAGTTAGCGATACCCGATGAAAGGGAAGCCCATGCGGTGTTTGGCGATATAGAACAAACGCTAACCGTTACTACTTGGACGAAAAGCTACTTTACTCAAGATGGAGGTAACACTTGGACTATGTCTAATGACTTTGGTGGAACTGTGGTAGGTTTGCTAATGGACAGGGATACGCTTTTTGCACTACATGCTACTAGAACGGATTCATTAGGTAATAAATCAGCAGCGGTAGCCCAGCATTACTCGCTGGATACTGGGCAAACTTGGCACTCTTACTTTTATGACCACAAAACTCAATACGAGAAACCTATGGATGTGGACACTACCTCGCAAGGTACCATCTACGAAATAAGAATGAATGTGACCAATAACTACGTAAACCCATCCGATTTACTTCGCACAGATGGCAGGTTTACCAGTACGGTGGATGTTCCGTTTAAGCATCACTTCCACGATGTATATGTTGACCATAACGATAGGGTGTACGTAGCTGTGGCTGGAGATCGACACAATCCAGAAGACAATACCTTAGTCTGCTGTTACGACGCCCTGCTTTACGTGTCCAAAGCGCCAAAGCCCTGAGTCCAGACAATAGAGATTGACTAAAGGGTAAGTTGTTGTAAGATACTAATCTATTCACTAGTTCTTTAGCCAATTGGAAGTTCCTCAGATGGAAAATCTACGGCAATTGTGAATCTGAATTATGGATTGAAAAATATCTTTAAAGTTTATCTGCACTTTCTTGAAAGGCATCCATCGAAAATATCATCCGAGAAAACCACTAACATGGCGGAGGTTGCTGATCATTTCGTATCTTATAAGTCTCACTTCCGGGAAATACTACTAGTGCCCAGCGTTTGTTATCTATTTTATGGACAACTTTGAAAAAATTAAAACTGAACTAGCGAAGGAGTTACTGAACTACAACCATTCGTTTTCAACCGAAGAAATTGAATTTGGGCTTAGGTTCTTTGAGCCAAAAGAATTTGCAGCTAAATCTTTGGTGTCAAAAGCTGGAGAAATAGCGGAATACCTGTTCTATGCGGAAAGTTCAATAACCCGCTGTTACTACGTGGATCCGGACGGACAGGAGAAAACGCTATGGATGAAGCCCGAAAAAACATTTATTACTGAGTATAAAAGCTTTGTTAATGAGGATAAATCTCAATTCAGTTTACAATTGTATGAAGACACAAAAGTGTATATGATTTCCAGAAAAAATCTACTTCACTTGTTTCAAGAATCCCGAAACTGGGCGTTGTTTGGAGTGTACTTAACCGAACGGGTACATATCACGCTGATTGATGTTTTTACAAATTTGCTGACGAACGATGCCACCCGAAATTACCAGTACATAGAGTATATGTTTCCTCGGTTTATTCAGGTAGCTCCCCTAAAAGACATAGCTTCTATGTTGCAGATATCTCAGGTTAGTCTCTCGAGAATTCGATCCGGAAATCAGTTGAAAAAGTGATTTTTTAACAAATGTAAACTCGGACTTAGGCTATTATTTATTCCTTTAGGGGGTTAATAGCTCTTTTCCGAAATGAAAAACTTAACTACAATTCTTCTGATTATGGCAAGTACATCAACCATGGCTCAAAATGGTAAAGCCTCAACTGTAAAGAAAACATTCAATCGCACCACATCCATCAGCCAAAGTATAGATGCGGATGCTTCTATCATTTGGACTCTGCTCACCAATGCTGCTGATTACTCTCGGTGGAACTCCACCGTTATTTCTATTGAAGGGGATATTCGTAAGGGAGAAAAAATTAAGTTAAAAAGCACCCTTGATCCCCAACGCACTTTTAAACTGAAGGTAAAAGAAATGATTCCGGACAAAAAGTTGGTATGGGGTGATGCCATGGGCGAACGCACCTACACTGTAGAACCAAAAGGAAGTACCAGTCTGTTTACCATGACCGAAAAAATAGGAGGCCCAATCTTCCCATTATTTGCTAGCAAGATTCCTTCTTTTGACGAATCATTCGAGCAGTTTGCTTCGGACCTAAAAAAAGAAGCTGAGTCCATGGCAAATTCGCGATAACGACTTACTTTATCAAACGACGATAGTCCCTAGTATGAGTTGTTTCATTGACTAGAGATAATGGAAGTAACTAATACTGGGCAGAGAAAATCGCTTAATCACGAAACAATGAAAAGATTTTTAGCTACCGTCACATTCATTGTGTTTTTGGGCATTTCTTCTACCAATGCGATTGCTCAAGTTGCTGACAATAAGCTAGGAATCGGATTTAGAATCAGTCAGGTTCAAAATGACTTTGGGATAGGGCTGGATCTTATTAGCCCCTATTTTGCCAACGCCAAAGTAGCTGTAAGAGTAGGAGGTAGTTTTCAGTGGTTGGAGCATGTACGTGGAACCGAAACTACCTGGACACCCTACCAAAATGGGCAGGTTGGCGTAAGAGGCCGTCAGTTCGTGATTGATGATAAAGTATTTGTTTACGGAGAAGGTGGCTTTATAATCATATTTCCCAACGATGAGTTCTCTGCTGAAAGTACCGAGTTTGGCGGTTATGGGCTGTTCGGGTTTGAATTTAAACCCCATGATAAGTTCGGATTTTATCTGGAAGTGGGCGGAGTTGGAACCGGAGCAGTAGCCGATAAAATTGTAAATAGACCCATTTACTCTAATGGTTTTTTGACCAACGCAGGGTTTAGAGTCACCCTCTAATCTATTGCTTTTATAGAGCCGCCAATTATTATCGTGAATTCAATCTTACCCTCTATTGCTTCGGTTTCCGCAACGGGGGCTTGCTGGAGGTATTAAGCTTGGGAATTAAGCCCTCGGGCCGGATATTACCTAATTGTTTGCGGGTATCCAAGTAGTTATTTTCATACTGCTAGTGCGAGCTAGCCTTCGCTTTTTCTTTTTCGGCTTTGGTGGCCTTCAATTGCTTAATCGTATCTTAGTAAGTCTTGCTTTGCGGGAGCTGGCTATCTGCTTTCACAGCTCAACCGCCAGAGGGAATAACGTATGCTCCTTGCCCAAGCCTTTCAGGTGCTTAGTCAGGCTTTTTACTGGGTCATATATATCTTATTGGGTCATCCAGACTGGGTATCTGCTGCATGTTCATGTTGACGATATGGCCGAACTTACCTTCGGGGAAAACCCTGTGCGTTACCAATTTCGCTGGGCATAGTAAGGTTTACACGACCCGATTGTGCTCATCCTGGCGGCGATCCGCTCATTTATTTGAGCAAGGAACATACTTGCGCTATATTCAGGCACTATTGGGGCATCGGTCGGGTAAAATGACTACGTAGTGGCTGCCGAAATATACACCCAGGTTGCTGATAATGCTTTCAAAACCATCTGTAATTTGCTAGATTCAGCCTAGTTGGATATGACAAATAAACGCACCGCAGTGTTTGTGCAGATGTTGTGTCTCATAGACAAACACATAAGAATATGAATTCAAAAGGATTAATTGCAATAGGTCTAATTTTAATAATTATCAGTCAGTTACTAATGTCTTTTGGTTATGAGTTCTTGATGTCTCAACAACCAATTGATTATGCCCACTGGGCACTACTGATAGGTGCTATTTTTATGTTTGGATTGTGGTTTAATTTGCCAATAAATTTCTCAAAAAACGTAGGGCTAACTCTTATGAACATTGGAATCGGAGGAATAGTGGGGATGTGTACACTTGACTTTATGTTATGGGCCTCTCATAGTAATCCTGAAATAAAAAGGAAGATATTTGAAATCATTTCTAATTCACCTTCAATAGAATATCCTTTTCTAATAATTGGACCAACACTCTTTTATGCAGGAATTAGTATTTCAACCTATGGTCTATTTGCAAATTTTAAATGGCAAGTTATAATCGTGAATATCGGTGCATTAATGATTGGATTAGGGCATATTATTTTAAATAATCAAATAGTCCCTGTTATAGGAGCAATATTGCTTTTTATTGGACTACTTTCAATAATTAGAATTTCTTTACCAGAAACGATTGAATAAAAACGAGATACAACAATGTGTCTGATGTTTATAGCTGCTAAACACAGCTACGCCACATACACTAAACATTACCCACAATTAAAAGAATGAACGAAAGAGGAGCACTAATAAAGAAAATCTTTGATCCATATTTTGAGGCTCCACTTGAAATATGGGAATCATTCGCTACATACTTAAAACCCTATTCCTACAAGAAGAATGAACTGATAAAGGAATCCAACAAAAAAGAAAAATATCTTCATATCATCACAAAAGGTTCAGCAGGAATTTTTCTCTGGAAAGAAAACTCTACTATTTGCCTCGATTTGTGTTACGACAATGAATTCTTTGGGGATTATATGTCATTTCTAACTCAAAAACCGACCGAATTATTTACTCAGGCTATTGAACACACTGAATTACTTTCAATCTCATATTTAGACTTAAACGAATTATATAAAGGTTCAGATATAAGTTTGAATATCGGCAGAGTTGCATCTGAATCGCTTTTTATTCACAAACAGACTCAACAAATTGATTTATTAATGCTAACTGCTGAAGAGCGATATGTGAAACTTTTAGAACGACAACCAGAAATCATTAAGAGAACTCCTCAAAAACATATTGCATCATATTTAGGAATTACCCCCGAAAGTTTTAGTAGAATTAGGAAAAAAATCACTCTTTAACTGTTTTCTTACCCTATATCAAGTTTTTCTTGCCTCTGTTATTTGACCTTTGCTTAAATCAAAAATTCAAGGGCAAATGAAAATTATTACTCCCATTATCATAGCGATATTAATTACAGCTGGAATTCTAACGCTGTCAGGAAAAGCTTCTAAAATAGGTATTACAATAAGTGAGAATAGCTTTATCAATTTTCAAATAAACTATCAACTGCTTTTATTGAGTTTCGCTTTACTTTCAATGATTAGTTCTTATATCCTCAACTCCGAAAGTTTCAAGTCCATTTTATCAGTTGGAAATATTTCTGCAGTAGGAGAAGAGCTAAAGATATTTGGGATCAAGAAAGGAGATAGTTGGTTAAAAACCGGAATTTCTTTATCCATATTTATAAGTCTGGCAACAGCAACATTTATGTATTTCCAACTCAAAGGACAGACTATAGATTACGGATTATTAAAAACAGGTCTTTTTTGGATTATCATACTCTCTTTTACGAATTCCTTTTCCGAAGAGATAATTTACCGAGTTGGAATAAATGGTCCATTAGCAAGTATTTTATCACCAAACAAGATCTTTCTAGTTTCTGCTCTCATATTTGGAATTGCTCACTTTCAAGGGGTGCCCAATGGAATTGTTGGGGTAATTTTAGCTGGACTCTTAGGTTATGTACTTAGTAAATCGGTACATGAAACGAATGGAATATTTTGGGCTTGGCTGATTCATTTTCTACAAGATGTAATCATAATTGGCTCATTATATCTGATGAAAAGCTCGTGATAGTAGAAAGTGGGTAACATAATGTATAAGTAATAGCGTCTTTCTGCTTTCCGAAAAGTCAGTGCATTTTAGTATCTTTCACTTAAATTGATTCTCTGAAGGGTTTCACACGCTACTGCTCATACATAGGGCGTTCCACTAATTAAAAATGAATAGATTAAATCTATTATTTGGACTGATAATGGTTGGACTCAGTAGCTGTTCAGGAACATCTAACTCAACTACCTTGGATAGTGATGACTATGACACAAAAAAAGAGCGAGTAGAAGTCCTTAAGAAAGAAATAAAATCTTTTAGCGACTTTGAAAATGCCGAATTCGAATTGTTTAATGTAAATGGATTCTCGAATAGTCGAGCAACAGTACCTGGAGCATCATCGTGGGACTACAAATATGCCATTAAAGTTAAACCTTCAGACGTTGATAAGTGGACTGCCGGTCTGCTTAAAATTGAAACTGATAGTAGTAATGATAATTGGGCAAAAAAGATCGTTCAGGAAAGAAAAAATGACTGGAAAACAGAAACAGAACCTGAATTCTACTCCCGAGAAGAAGCTAATGTGATCATAATCGTCTTTAGATCAGATGGAATTATCTTTAAACGAGTAATCAATAATTAAAAAGAAAAAGGGGCAACAATGGCTAAAAAGCATAGGACAATCCAACCAAACCGCTCTCAAGCTTCCTATCCTGAGTGTTACTGAATATTGTAAATAAAGCCATGGATAATAAAAATATATCCTTCATAATATTGGTTCTCGCTACTACACTATTTGGCTATGGTCAGACAAATAATCATTTGCGGGGCAAAAAAGGAATCAATGATAACTTAGATACGCTGGATATAGGTTATACGTATTGGTGGTCTGACTCTGGCCCTTTCATAGGTTTGTGTGGTGAGAACTATTCATTAGTTTTTTTAGGAATCGTTAGGGATATCAATTCTCCGATGAAAGACACTACTTTGTTATATACTTCTCAAGAAGGAATTATCGAAATCACCGAAACAATCAAAGCGAGGAGACTACAAAAGGAAAATTACAATAGCCATAAATATTTTTCATCAGATTGTTTCTATAATTCAGATGTCAATGGGGGCGATACAGTTATGGTTTTTTGCTATGAATATGAAGGCTCTTATAGCATTCCGGGTCCGAAATCAATAATGAAAATTGATGGGTTTGATGACCCAACGGTAAGATCAATCAGAAAATATATACAAATGGGGGAGAACCCCATTACGTTGAAAGAAGACATGGATTTATGGAAAAGCAAAGGACTTGAAAATAAGCTGAAACAAATAATTGAATGTAGAGAAGAAACACACGATCACGAATAATAAACAACATTGAAGCAGCCATTTAGTCAAACTGTTATCATTAATCCCGTAAAGGACTTTAAGGTTGAGAAATTCTGAAAACAATCCACAACTTACTCGTTACAAAAAGCTGCTCGCCTACCTTGATGATCATTTAAGTGAAGAGATCAATATTGAAAAGGTTGAGGAAATCTGTCATTATTCCTATCGGAATATCAACCGAATTTTCGAGGCAATTCACAACGAGACGATTGGTAAATACATCAAGCGCTTAAGACTCGAGAAAGCAGCACAATTTCTCAAATACTCTGACGTAGGTATTTCACAAATTGCCTATCAGGTAGGGTTTGATGAGCGGGCAGCCTTTAGCAAGGCCTTCAAGAAAAGATATGGTAAATCCCCCAAGCACTATAGAAGTAGTTCGGAAGCAATACGAAAAGAAATACAAAAACGCATTGACCCCGAGGGCGATCCCCAACGGCAAAAACTCAAATTTGAAATTGAATACCTGCCTGATTTCGAGTATCTATTTCTTGAATGCCGAGGTAATTTGCAAGACATAGACGCGATCTATGCGCATTGGCAAACGTTTATAGACTTTGCCAAGAATAAGGGTCTTATTTCTCAGGATTCTATCTTAATGACCGAAATCATCGACGATGAAGAGATCAGTGATCAATTGAATTCGCGGTATCGCCACGCGCTAATCTTGGAAAAACCTTTGGACTTTGAGCCTCCTGAGCTATACAGAATCAAATCTCATAATAGGCAGAAATATGCCAAATTTACCCATCAAGGATCACCACAGAGTTCTGTGCATTTTTATCAGAAGATTTACGCCTTTTGGATGGTTGATGTTCAACACGAATTAGCAGACGCTCCTGTACTTGAGTTCTATTTAAATTTTGATGAAAATCAATCAGATGATTCCCTGATCACAGAGATCTACATTCCGATAGCCTAAGTTGTCCAAAAAGGACACATAATCCTGGCTAACTACTTCTAAATTTGACATCCATTAACTAAATGACATGTCAAACTCAAAATAAAATATCATGAATGAAGTAGTTACTGCGATGGAAGAAAATATCAACCTGATCATTTTAGGAATTTTTGTTTTCTCGGTAGGATTGGCCATCGTAGAGTTTTTTTACGAACTGTATAAAAAGAAGATCAACAAGTGGCGGTTGGGTGAAATGTGGGCAAGCTTTTCCGTATTTCTCGTGGCACAGCTATTAGAAAAGAGCACTAACATCATCTTTTTGGGTGGTTTCTTACTTGTGAGTGAGTTGATCCCCTGGGAGATTCCGGTAAATATCTGGACCACCTTGCTGTGTTTTGTTTTACTGGATTTGCTCTACTACTGGGAGCACGTTATTGAGCATAAGGTCAGAATCTTATGGTCCTATCACAGCATTCACCATAGTTCACCCATTTATAATTACACTACAGCCATGCGGGTCTCTTTCATCGACAGTTTGGTGACCTGGGTATTTTATTTACCACTTATTTTCATGGGCTTCAATCCTTACATCGTATTGCTCTGTTTGGTGCTGGTGTTGACCTACCAATTTTGGTTGCATACAGAAATCATTGGTAAGCTGGGCTGGTTCGAGAAGGTCTTTATGACCCCCTCTCAGCATCGGGTGCATCATGGGGCTGATGAGATTTATCTTGACAAAAACTTCGGAGCAGTATTCTCCATTTGGGATCGAATATTTGGAACCTTTCAGGAAGAGAAGCATCGGCCTAATTATGGACTGACCAAACCCATAGATACAATTAATCCAATTAAAGTTCATTTTGCCGAATATCTGAATATTTTTAGCGATTTACGTAAGGCGAAAAGTCTGAAAGAGGCTTGGAACTATTTGGTAAAGCATCCCGGATGGTCACCTAAGCAATAGCATGTCCCTAAAAAATATCTTACGCAATCAAATGCTTCCATTTGGATTTACATTTTCACTAATCCTAATGGAAGCGTTGCTAACGTTATTATTTCCACTGTTTATCGGATATGCACTAGATGATGCCATCAGTGGAACGTATGAGGGAGTGTTTCAACTGGGAGCACTAGGGTTGACCACTTTGGTCATAGGTGGGGGTAGAAGGTTTTTCGATTCGCGGTTCTATGCGAAAACCTATCAGAACATGGGCTCTGAGGTAATTTCAGGCCTATCGGAGCAAAATACCTCTCTAAAGTCTGCCCGGCTCGGAATGCTTAAAGAGCTCGTTGAGTTTTTGGAATTCTCTCTTCCAGAGTTGATAAATGCCATCGTTGCTTTGGTGGGAGTAATGATTATTATCTCATTACTCAACCTAAACGTTTTTTTTGGTACGCTCATTACTACCATGTTAATTCTGACTATTTACTGGATAAGTCGCATGAAGACCCTCCACTTTAATAAGGCTTCCAATGATGAACAGGAAAGACAAGTGGAAGTCATTTCCAAAAACGATAAAACTGAACTAGAAAATCATCTAAAGAAAATAATGCACTGGAATATCAAGCTTTCCGACCTGGAGGCACTAAATTTTGGCCTCGCCTGGATGGTGCTAACGATTTTTCTAGTGGTTTCTATTGTCATTTCGGCTGATGTTCAGTCAGTGAAATATGGGGTTCTGTTTTCATTGATCATGTATGTCTTTCAGTACATGGAAAATGTAATCAATATTCCCATTTTCTATCAAAACTGGTTGCGTCTAAGAGAAATTACCAATCGATTCAATTAGTATGGCCCGGCTTTCTACTAGGTGGCGTAGACTGCATAGTGTATTCCAGACTGGGTATCTGTTGCATGTTCATGTTGACGATATGGCCGAACTTTCCTTCGGAAAAGACCTAAGGCAGCCCACCCTCCTATACAAAGTATAATCTACTCGACCCAATTGTGCCTCTCGCAGTGGCGACGCTCTCACTTACTTAAACAATG
>CAKZYJ010000348.1 GCA_937884755.1 uncultured Flammeovirgaceae bacterium | reverse complement strand
GGCGTTAATCAGCAAATTATTCGGATGATCTAAGGCTGTTTTTGGGTTGCCTTCCAACAGCTCGATACTAATTGTTTTAAAGAAAGAAGGATCAGTGAAGAAGCCCCTCATCGGGATAAACTTGCTTTGGTAATTCACTTCTCCGTCAAGACGCTTATCCATCCGAACTACCGCTTCTACTTCCGGATACTCTTTCAGTATATCAGATAATGGGGCGGGCGATGAGGCGTACTCCGTCACCCGTATTGGATCGGCTACTCGGGTATTGACCCGGTAAATATGATCGTGATGGACGTGGAATTTATCGTACTCGTATACGTCAGCTACTACCGCAATAAGCAGCAAGCTAATGGACATGCCGATGGCCAGGCCTAGCACGTTGACAATGGTGAAGAATTTTTGTTTGGCCAGGTTACGGGAGGCCACTATAAAATAATTTTTTAGCATGGCGATATGATTAAAGGGGTTAGCGTAAGGGTGCCAGGCGGCGTCTCTCTTTCGCTTTTTTAGGACGTAAGAGAAAATCAGGCTGATCACCTCTCGGTAGTAGTACCAATTGGCGTAAGTAGCTGATCGCTCTTGGCAATGGGCGTAGTATTCTTCTTCCAGATCGCCCAACAGATCCTCGATAAGCTCTGGGGAACAGAAGCGGGCTAATAGCCAGTTAGCTAGCTTCGGAGGCCGATGGTTAGAATTGTTCATTTGGAAAAACCAAGTTTAATTTGAGCCGACTGCCACAGGTCGTCCCGAAGCGACTTCATAGCGGCCAGAGCTTCTACCGCCGCCGGGGTTAACTCAAAGAAGCGCTTTCTCCTTCCCCCTCGCTCGGCGGTAGCACCTCCCAAATAGGAAGTCAGAAAGCCTTTATCTTCCAGGCGGGAAATAGTAGCGTGCAATGCACCGATGCTGATCTGGCGGTTGGCCCGTTTCTGTAATTCTTCTTTCACGGCTACTCCGTAGGCTTCCTGCCCTAGCGTAGCAATGGTTAATAAAACCAGTTCTTCAAATTCGCCGAGGTATCCTTTCATAACTTTGTGTAGTCTTGAGGCAAATTTATTATTTTCTACTTTTAAGAACAAATAGGTAAAAAGAAAATCAAATTCTGGAAACTTGATTGTTAGAGCGCTGGATGAAAAAGCCTTTCCGAGGAAGAGTAGCTTCCGGAAAGGCTTTTTCCTGCTTACTTACTTATTACTAACCTAATTGTCGTACTAGAGATAAAATCTTTTCCTGAGTGTCGGCGTCCATGTACGAAGGGTCTTCCATTTTTCCTACTCGGATACTTTTGCTGTAGTATTCCAGGGCTTTTTCAGGAAGTTTGTTGTGTACGTAGTAATCGCCTTTTACTTTCAGGTTAAATGCTGATTCGTGAATGGCCAATGATTTGTTGAGCCACTCGGCGGCTTCTTTCATATTAACTCCTTTGGTAATGCACTTCTGGGCGGCTTTGGCTAAGGTATACCAATCGTCGGGCGAAGCGTTTTCTACCGCCTCACGGGCTCGTTGGGTAGTTTTATCGGTATTGTTATTAGCGAATGCCCCCAAGGAAATAGTTAACAAAAATGCAGCAGCTACAAAGGATTTAAATAGAACGTTAATTGAGTTTTTCATGATGTTTTTCTTTTTGGAATTAAGTAAATGTTGTTCGCTATGAATATGTCCAAACGTATGCCGAAAATGTAAATAACTGATTATCAGAAAATTAATAAAAATTACCACTCTGCCTACTGTCCGCAAATAACACACTTGTGTTCTGTACCGAACACTTTTATCTATCCTTCATTATTTGGGACATTCCTCGCTCTGTTCAGGTTGCAGCAATCCGCGCAATTATCATATAAAATACTAACTTTGTTTTTCGCCGGCAATTCTTATTTTAGGAAAAACGGTTGAGAGTAGATTTTTTAGTTATTGCTCGTCAAGCCGGGAGGTACTATGGAAGTAAACGAAGCATCTCAGAATCAATTTGAGCTCAAAGAGCTGGAACTGAACTCACTGTTGGAAGTGACCCAGGCTATTAACAATAATCTGCCTGAAGTTTCGCTGTATAAGATTTACAATTTTACCCTGCGGGCTAATCTTAACATTAAGAAGCTAGCCCTTTACGTACTGCAGGAGCAAGAGGGACAGCCCGACCGCTGGGAATGTAAGACCAATTTCGGTACCCAAACCGATTTTAATAAAGTAATGCTCAGCGAGCATTTTCTTCCTATTCAGGAGATTACGTATGTGCAGGACCTGCCCGAACCTGGCCCATTTGCCGCTTTTGATATTCTGATTCCGGTATCGCATAAGGATCGGATTTTGGCGCTGGTGTTTGTCAGTGGCCTGAAGAAAGATATTGACGCTACTTCCACCCAAACGGGTACTACTTTTATTCAGGCGCTTAGTAATATTATCATCGTGGCCATTGAGAATAAAAAGCTGGCTCGTCGCCAGTTGGCGCAGGAAGCTATCCGCAAGGAAATGGAGATTGCTCAGCAGGTACAGCAGTTTCTGTTTCCTAAAGACCTACCCCGGCAACCGGGACTTTCGGTGGAAGCCAGCTATGTACCGCACTACTCCGTGGGGGGCGACTACTACGATTTTCTTCCACTCACCTCCAACCATTTCCTGGTATGCATTGCCGATGTTTCGGGTAAAGGCATTCCAGCGGCCTTGCTGATGTCTAACTTCCAGGCCGCCTTGCGTACCATCGCTCGTCAAACCATGAACCTGAAAGAGATTATTCCGGAACTAAACTATCAGGTGATGCAAAGCGCAAACGGAGAGAATTTCATCACTTTCTTCATCGCCATCTACGATCAGGAGTCTCATACCCTGTGGTACGTGAATGCCGGTCATATTCCTCCTTTACTAGTTTTGAAAGGTGAGGTTAAACAATTAGACCAGGGAACAGTAATGTTAGGAAGTTTTCAGCCGCTTCCCTTCCTCAACCAGGGGGTGGTTCATGGTGTTGATGATTTCTTGCTGTTTGCCTATACCGATGGATTAACCGAGACGTTTAATCAGCAGGAGGAAGAGTTTGGTATTGAACGGCTGGAAGCTTTGCTTGCGTCTCAACTCGATACTGAGTTGCCTACCTTGCACCAGCAGGTTTTTGATAAACTAACCGAGCTTAACGGGGGGCAGGCTTATGACGACGATATCACGTTCCTTTCGGTGCGGGTCAACACTGCTAAACCTATAGATACGGGCCGCTAAGTATGAATTTCTTTAAAACCCCACTGGTACTGAAGAAACTCTATCCTAGCCTTATCTGGGATAAACACGCCGAGACTAACCAATCGGAAAAGAAAAATATCTATCTTACCTTTGACGATGGCCCTATTCCGGATCTTACTCCTTGGGTACTTACCACGCTAAAGAGCTACAACGCCCGAGCTACTTTTTTTTGCGTAGGCGACAACGTGAGCCAGCATCCGGAGATTTATCAACAGATGGTAAACGAAGGTCATCAGATTGGCAACCATACTTACCATCACTTAGATGGGTGGAAAACCGAAAATTTCCACTACCTGCGAAATATCCTCCAGTGTGAAGAGCTAATTGACCAACTCCCGAAGCAGAAGAAATTATTCCGCCCCCCCTACGGCAAAATCAAGCTCAAGCAAATTCAGCAATTATCACCGCGCTACGATATTATCATGTGGGACATACTATCTGGCGACTTCGATCCCGACTTTAACCAAGAGGTCTGCTTAGAAAGATGCCAGCAGCACACTCAGGCGGGTACCATCATTATTTTTCACGATAACTACAAGGCCCAGAAGAACCTAACCTACGTACTCCCCCGCTACCTCGAGCATTTCGGCGAACAAGGATTTACTTTTGCTACTTTATAATTTGTGGTGTTCTAGTGTTAAAGTGTTCTCACAGTTGATGCGTAATGTCTGTAAACACAAAATATGAAGTGTCAGAATACTATTAAAAACTAGCACTCTAATACATTAACACCATAGCACTATAACACTAGAGACCATGAACTGGATTGATACTCATGCCCATATTTACGATGAAAAGTTTAAAGACGATATTGATGATACGCTGGCTCGCTGCCAAGAGGTAGAGGTACATCGGGTTTACATGCCCAACATCGACCACACTTCTATTGATAATATGCTGGAGCTGGAGCATCGCTACCCTAAGCAGTGTATTGCAATGATGGGCTTACACCCCAGCAGCGTAAAAAAAGATTTTGAACGGGAGCTATACCAGGTTGAAGAATGGCTCGACCGGCGTAGCTTTGCTGCTGTAGGCGAGATAGGTTTGGATTACTACTGGGATACTACCTTCAAGGAACAACAACTGGAGGCATTCCGCATTCAGATTGATCTGGCAAAAAAACACCAGCTACCCATTGTCATCCATACCCGCGACTCGTTTGACGATGCTATTCAGGTTGTGGAAGAGCTGAACGATGAGGAATTGACCGGAGTATTCCACTGCTTTACGGGCACTGCCGAAGAAGGAAAACGAGTAACAGATGCAGGATTTTATCTAGGGTTGGGTGGAGTAACTACGTTTAAAAATTCTAATCTGAATGAGGTAGTCCCTCACCTTGATTTAGATAAGATAGTGTTGGAAACCGATAGTCCTTATCTGGCCCCTACTCCCCACCGGGGTAAACGTAACGAACCCTCGTACATTCCACTGATTGGTGCAAAGGTAGCTGAATTCACTAGTAATTCGCCCGAAACAATCGCTACCTGTACCACTCAAAATGCCCAGCAGCTTTTCGGACAGTAGTTAAGCTATTTTCAGTTCCCGATGTATATAAGCACCATAAGCCAAGCCGCACTTCGTTTTCCATTGTGAATACTCCAATTCTACCGTACATTTGAAGCAGCTCGCCCATGGAAAGATCCAAATACAAAATCGTTAATATCAGTACGGTTAATTCAGGAATAGCCAAGGCTTCCCTGCTGATTATTTATACCGGAGGTACGTTAGGTATGACCTACGACGAAGCCGGGGTATTAACTCCCTTTAACTTCTCGCGAACGGTAGAGCAGATACCAACGTTGCGGCAATTCGATTTACACCTGACCGTAATATCCTTCCCCAAATTAGTAGACTCGGCTAACATTCTGCCGGCCCACTGGGTAGATATGGCCTACATTGTGCACGAGAACTACCAACGTTACGATGGGTTTGTAGTAGTACACGGTACTGACACTATGGCCTACAGCGCCTCCGCGCTAAGTTTCATGTTGGAAGGGCTAAACAAGCCTGTGATTTTTACTGGCGCCCAACTTCCTATTGGCTCCAAACGATCTGATGCCCAAGAAAACTTTGTAACCGCCTTGGAAATTGCCAGTGCCCAGATTGATGGTCGGCCAGTAGTGCCCGAGGTATGCGTCTATTTCGGTAGTCACCTGCTTCGGGGTAACCGTAGCAGTAAGCGACAGAGTATCCACTTTGATGCTTTCACTTCGGAAAATTATCCCAGTCTGGCGGAGGCCGGAGTGGTTATTGACTACAATTTTTCGGCCATCCATCCCTACGATCCTGAGTCGAAGCTAGTCTATCACAAAAACCTCAATCCCAACGTAGCTATTCTGAAGCTCTTTCCGGGCATTAACCGCAAAGTGGTAGAAAGCACTCTCCAAATTCCCGATCTACAGGGACTAGTACTGGAAACCTTCGGCTCAGGTAATGCGCCTACCGATGCTTTTTTGCTGGATAGTCTGGATGACGCTATTCAACGGGGACTTACCATTTTGAATATATCGCAGTGCGCTGGCGGAAGAGTGATTCAGGGTCGGTACCAAACCAGCAAGAGTTTGGAGAACATCGGAGTGATTAGCGGGAAAGACATGACCACCGAGGCGGCTATTACCAAGTTGATGTTTCTATTGGGTACTGAAGCTAGTACCGAACGAGTACGCGAGCGACTTCCCAATCCAATCTGCGGTGAAACCTACTAGCCCGATTCTAGATCGTGATAGAAGATTGGAGTCTTGCTCCTGCTAAATACTTTGTAAAGCGTCCGATGGGTTTGTAAAACATTTGTAAACCAAGTTTACAAGTATTCAAGAAGGTAATATTTCTCGCTATTTTTTATAATTTTATGGCAAATAGGTTAATTTCCCTGCTTATTGATTAATCCTTTTACAGACTTCGTTCACTATCAATAGAATTTGTAGCACTTTCCTCACGTATTACTTAATTAATTCTGTTCTGTAGAGAAGCACAATGTGATTTACGGGTATAACTTGCATATGGCATAGATTATTAATTTATTTGCAATTGGCAGCGTCTCGAAAAGTATAAGAAATTGCTTTAACTGGAGAGGTGACCGAGTGGTTGAAGGTGCTCGCCTGGAAAGTGAGTGTGCCCCCACCGGGGTACCGCGGGTTCGAATCCCGCCCTCTCCGCCAGATAATAAAATATGATCGCTTTTATTTAATTCTACTTTTAAATTTTCGTAACACTACAAAAACTGACTACTAAACACTTATGAAAAAGCTATTTGCACTGATTTTCGTAATGAGCTTCCTGGCTTTTGGTCAAGCCAACGTACTACTAGCTCAAGATGCGGCTGAAGACACCACCGCAATGGCCGAAGACTCAACTATGATGGAAGAAGAGCCCGAACCAGAGCCGGAGCCAGCACCAGTACAGGAGGCTCAAAGCGGTGCCGATCTTATGGCTGGCAGCGGTGATGAGCAATCTTTTCATCAAGCGGTAAAAGAAAAATTTATTGAAGGAGACTGGAAGTTTATGACTCCGGTACTACTTTGTTTGATTTTGGGACTGGCCATCGCTATTGAGCGTATTATTACGCTAAACTTGGCTACCACCAACAGTAAAAAGCTTTTAGCTAAAGTAGAAGACGCCCTAAACACTGGCGGTGTAGATGCTGCGCTGGATGTAACCCGTAACACTCGTGGTCCGGTAGCTTCTATCTTCACACAAGGTTTGATGCGCATGACGGAAGGAATTGACATGGTTGAGAAGTCTATTATCTCTTACGGTTCAGTAGAAATGGGCCGACTGGAAAAAGGATTAGTTTGGATTTCACTGTTTATTTCTATTGCTCCGATGCTTGGGTTCATGGGAACGGTAATTGGTATGATCGGTGCATTTGATGCGATTGAAGCAGCGGGAGACATCTCTCCTTCACTGGTTGCTGGTGGTATCAAGATCGCACTTCTAACTACAGTTGCCGGTCTGATTGTAGCGATTATTCTGCAATTATTCTACAACTACTGCGTATCTAAAATTGATGGTTTGGTTAATGAAATGGAAGATGCTTCCATTGCCTTGGTAGACCTTCTGGTAAAGCATAAGCTTACCACTGCCTCCAATAACTAATTGAACTAAACTACTCTCGATAAATTATTATGGCTGAATTTGTTTCGACCTATGGACTCATTGCAGCGTACGCTTTAGTAGGAATTGCTCTACTCGCTGCTGTTGTACTACCGCTCATCCAATCCATCAGCGACCCCAAGTCTATGCTGGGAACGGTAGTTGGAATCGTAATCATTGCTGTAATCTTCTTCGTTGGCTTTTCCATAGCCACTGATGAGGTTACCAATGTATATGTCAATAATAACGTAACCGAAGGCACAACCTCCAAAATGATCGGAGGTGCCATTATCACTATGTATATTCTGGTTATTCTGGCTATCGTCGGTATCGTTATCACTGAAGTCACCAAAGTTTTTAAATGATATGCCTAGAAAAAAACGCGGTGCAGGAGAAGTAAATGCCGGCTCTATGGCTGACATTGCTTTCTTACTGCTTATCTTTTTCCTTGTTACTACTACGATAGCATCCGATAAGGGACTGGCAATTCGCCTACCGCCTAAGCCGGACCCGAATGATCCGCCTCCTGAGGTTAAGTTTAATGAGCGTAACATCTTTAAGGTGAACATTAATTCGCAAGACCGTATGTTGGTAGAAGGTGAGCCTATGGACGATGCTAGTCAACTGAAAAGCATGGTACAGGAATTTGTTAATAACAATGGGCGTGATCCGGAATCATCTGATAGCCCGCTGGATGCAGTAGTTTCGTACAAGACCGACCGAGGTACCAGCTACGAACGCTATATTGAAGTACTGGACGAGTTACAGGGCGCGTACTACGATATGTATGCCCGGCGGCTAGGACTTACTACCAAGCAAGTGCGGGAGATTAATGATCAAGAGCCGAGTGTTCAAGATCAGTACGATGAATTGAAGAAAGAAATCCCAATGCAGATTTCTATTGCTGAACCATCTAAAGTAGGAGGTAGCTAATGTCAAAGTTTAAGAAAAAATCATCAGCAAGCCAGGATATTCCTACCTCGGCATTGCCGGATATCATCTTTATGTTATTGTTCTTCTTTATGGTAACTACCGTACTTCGGGAAACCGATATTCTGGTAGAACAAAACTTGCCTAGAGCTGAGCAACTGCGTAAGATGCAAAAGAAGTCACTAGTAAGCTATATTTACATCGGAAAGCCTAAGGATACGGATAAGTACGGAAGCGAGCCCCGTATTCAGACTAACGACGTATTGGTTACTACTGACAACATTGTACAGTTTATTGAAGCTGAGCGCAGTAAGCTGAGCGAAGCCGAACGTGATCAAATAACAATGGCCCTGAAGGTTGACGACGATGCCAAGATGGGTATTGTTTCTGACGTGCAGTTAGAATTACGGGAAGCTAACGCGCTGAAAGTGCTTTATAATACTCCACCAGAAACCGGTGCAGTAGAGTAAATTATAATTGTTTAGTAATAATTCAGCCCTTTTGCTTATAGCGAAAGGGCTTTTTTTATGTAACGTCTTGCATTTTTCTGTTCTGTAGGTTACAAAAGAGAATTGAGATATACTAATTAATAAAGTACAGAAAAATCTCATAATCATGAAAAAATTACTTATTCTATTAGCTGCTTGGGGTTTTGTTTGCCTGCTATCATCTAAAGACCAAATAACCCTATCGCAACAAGAAACAACTGCAACTTCAGCAACCGATACATTAGAAGTACTCACCTATCATCAGGTATCTTCGCCGGAAAGATCACAGCCCAGTAACTCTTCTGATAATAGCCTATTTCTTTCGGGCAGATAGACTGCACTAAAAAAATCACCGCTATTGATAAATAGTCTTTCTGAATAAGGATAGAATAAACATAAATGACCCCGCCAGGACTCGAACCTGGATCTAGAGTTTAGGAAACTCCTATTCTATCCCTTGAACTACGGGGTCAGAGAGGAATGCAAAAGTAAGCGTTTCACCCGCAATTATCAACCGCCCCCTTCTTTCCCAAAGAACATCTCATTGATTAAGTCCGCTCAGTAGTCGTAGCCCATCCAGGGTTAACCAGGGTTCAATTGTAAGGCTGTGCTCAGCCATGGGTGCTATGATTTCAGCTAATCCGCCAGTAGCAATTACTTTTGCTGAGGTATCTAATTCCGTTTCTATCCGAGAAACTAGCCCTTCTACTAATCCGAGATAGCCAAACATTACTCCAGACTGAATCGCCTGAACGGTATTTCTTCCAAGAACCGAAGGGGGAACTGCCAGGGGCACGAACGGTAGCTGAGCGGTATTGGATGAGAGCGCTTTTAAAGCTGATTCCAATCCCGGCGCAATGGCTACTCCGGCAATCTCCCGCTTTTGGTTTACTACCGTTATTGATAGGGCCGTACCAAAATCTACAATTATACAATCAGTTTGGGCTAGATGATAGCCGGCTACTGCATTCGCCAGCAAATCAGTGCCCAACTCGTGCGGGTTATCGGTAGTAATTGTCAGACCACTATTCAGCGAAGTATTGATTACCAGAGGTTCTTGCTGGGTAAGTTGACGCAACATTCTCTGGAAAACGAAGGTAAGCGGTGGCACCACACTACTCATCACTACCCGCTGTATGGCTGTAGGGGAAATTTTCTCTTCGGCTAATAGTGAGCGAAATTGAATGGCATACTCGTCGCTGGTCTTATTCGCAACGGTACTTAACCGCCAGTGCCGTACCCAGTTCTGCTCGTAAATTCCAAAAGCGATATTAGAATTGCCAATATCTACCGTAAGTAACATAGGTAGTTGGGTTAAGTGAAAATACTACAAACAATGGTCAATATGCAGGGTTCCTCCTACATATACAAACGAAATGATGTATGAAGATTGAAGACAATACCATTGTGACAATGAGTTACGAACTGCGGGAACAAGACCGAAAAGGTCCGGTATTAGAAGTGATGGACACTGCCTATCCGTTTATATTTTTTTATGAATCCGAAACGCTCCTAATCTCTTTCCAGGAAAGAATCTGGGGGCTAAACTCCGGAGAGTTATTTGAGTTCAACATTCCGGCCGAAGAAGCTTACGGTCGCCACGAACCGAGCAATGTAGTAGATATTCCTATTGAGCGATTTATCGTGGATGAGGAGATGGCTGATTCAATTCGGGATGTAGGACAATATGTGGCAGTTACTGGCGACGATGGAAAGCAGCACAATGGGCTGGTGGTAGCTAAGAATGTAACTCATCTTACCGTAGACCTTAATCATGCGATGGCAGGGAAGGACTTACACTTCAGTGGAAGAATTCTGTTCGTGCGAGCCGCAAAACCTGATGAAATTAATCAAAAGCGATACATTATGTCTGATGGCATCCGTTTTTAGAATTTTAATAGCTTTGTGGCAAGCCTTTGTTTCGTATGCATCATATTGTCGCTTCTGCCCTTTTGGTTTTCATCGTATCTGTTCATTTAAGTTCAGCCCAAATCTTAAATGTCGAGAAAGGACGTCTTAAGGCTGATTCTACTAAATATATACTAGGTGTTTTTGGCCTCAGTTTCAACGCTAACAATCAGAGTCTAACGGACGATGGCACCGGAAAATCCTTTATTGGCCTCACATCAAACGCAGATGTAGGATACTTTTCTACTCAACACAGCTTTTTGTTAATCGGGGAACTACAGTATAATGCTACGAGCGAAGAGGACATAAATAGTACCGGATACGGCCATTTTCGCGTAAACTGGTTGAGAACAAAAATCGTTTCTTACGAGACATTTGCGCAAATTCAGTATGATCAAGGCCGCGGAATGAGCAGCCGTCGCTTAGTAGGAGGCGGGCTACGCTTTCGCATTTACCGAGAAGAGAAGTCTAGCTTGTTTGCTGGTATAGGAGCTATGTACGAAACGGAAGATTGGGAATCTCCTGGCGAAAACAGCCAAGCAGTAGGTATTGAACTGTGGAATAGTACCACCTACGTAACCAGTCGCTTTCAGCTTCGAGAAAATATTGCTATCGGATCTATTGTATATTTTCAGACCGCTATGACCCTGATGAGGAGTTCTTTCGCCATCGCGTCAGCGTAGATGCCAACATCCTGGTCAATATTACTTCAAAATTAGCCTTTCGGACCTCAGCTGGTATCACCTACGAAAACCGTCCGGTAGTGCCGGTTCCGAAGTTCGTCTATCGGGTAACAAACGGAATTCAGGTAAGCTTTTAGATTAGCTAGTCTTATACAGACTAGAGTAATCAGTACGAGTGTAATTGGGATAAATAGTAAAATACTTATCGGCTACTTTATCGTAGATTGCCTGCCGAAGTTTATCCATATTAATATTCTTAGCTGCCGAAACAAAGATAGTATCTTCCGCTCCCTGCCCCATATATGTTTTCTCTAATTCAGCCAACGTAACCGGCGGCTGGTAGTCGTACTCACCATTGTCCTGACCGTTAAGCTCGTGCTTAGGATTTATTAGCTGATCAACTTTATTGAAAACCATAATGGTAGGCTTATCGGCAGTACCGATTTCAGCTAATGTTTTGTTTACGATCTGAATCTGCTCCTCAAACGAGGGGTGCGATACATCAACTACGTGCAGCAATACGTCAGCCTCCCGAATCTCATCCAGAGTAGATTTAAAGCACTCAATTAAGGTGTGAGGCAGTTTTCGGATAAACCCTACCGTATCAGTCAGCAAAAATGGAATCTGGTTGATTACCACCTTCCTTACGGTAGAGTCTACCGTAGCAAACAGTTTGTCTTCCGCAAATACATCGGCTTTAGATAGCAATCGCATCAGGGTAGACTTGCCTACGTTGGTATACCCTACCAAAGCCACCCGCACTACTTTTTGACGAGACTTACGACGAGTAGCACTTTGCTTATCCAGCTTATCCAGTTTTTTGTTAAACAAGGCGATCTTATCCCTCACAATTCGGCGGTCAGTTTCGAGCTCCTTTTCCCCCGGACCACGCATGCCAATACCGCCCTTTTGCTTGGAAAGGTGAGTCCACATTTTGGTTAGGCGGGGTAAAATATACTGGTATTGCGCCAGTTCCACCTGCGATTTTGCCTGGGCCGTTTTAGCCCGAATAGAGAAGATATTTAGAATTAATAGACTGCGATCCAGTACCTTACACTTCAGCACCTGTTCAATATTTCTGACCTGAGATGGGCTAAGATCATCATCAAATATGACCATATCCACATTGTGTACCTTTACGTATTGCTGAATCTCGCTGAGCTTTCCTTTGCCAACAAAGTGGGTTACATCGGGTTTTTCCAAACGTTGGGTAAATCGCTCCAGTGTAATGGCACCGGAGGTTTCCGCTAAAAATGCGAGTTCGTCGAGATATTCGTGAGCTTTATATTCGGGTTGCTGCTGATTAATCAGTGCAACCAGCACCGCTGTCTCCTTTCGGATAGCGGTAGAAAATGGTTTTGGCATTCAGTTGTGTTAAATTACTAACGTACGTATTAGTAAAAAGGTCTTTCGCTGAATAAAGTTCATTGACGTACTGCAACTCCCATCAGATAGGTCTCAGATTATTTTGTCGGATATAGGCTGTTTCGCCGTTCCACTCAATTTTAGCCCAGATATCACGGCTACCTTCTATCTTTACCCGGTGGCCTTTTTCACTAATATAAACCACATCGGCCCCAGAGGAGGGAGCACTCATAATGGGAGTATGGTCATCCATAATGATTGCTAACGATGAACCCACTGTGTAATTAGTAATATAGAATAAGCCGCCCAATGCCAGTATAAATGCCAGGCCAATACCGTAGGGCTTACCCGCTCGCTGGCTTGTTTTACTAAAAGCAATGTAAACCAGTATGACTAATAAAATGGCACACAACCCGTAGATAACGAAATAGCGATACTTCCGAAGTAAGTTCTGAAAAAGATCATAGTCAGTATATTCATAGCCCCGGAGGCGATGCTGAGCCGATAGTTCACGCATTTTTTCAATAGCTGCTTCATCCGAAGTTGCCAGATAGAACTCGTTCAGGTAATACAGTGCTTCGCTGTACTCGCCCAGTCCCTCCTGAATAAAGGCCATCTTTAGTAGCATTGCTGATGAATTCTGCTTTTTTTGGTAAAACAACTGCTCATACAACCGCAACGACTCGGTATACTGTCGTAACGCGTATAGCGAATCGGCCTTCTGAAGGGTAAGCGTATTTTCTGATTGAGCCAAAACTATTTCGTTCCCAAACATGTTAGCATAACCCAAGAGAGAGGTAAGTATAATTTTGCGGAGCACCTTTTGGAAATTCATCATAAGCCTCTTACCTTTGCATCGCAATTAAGCGGATAGCCGCTAAAAAAACAACTGGTCGGTACCCCGACTTCTTCCTATACCTGAATCCGTAGCTCAGTTGGTAGAGCAACGCCCTTTTAAGGCGTGGGTCCTGGGTTCGAGCCCCAGCGGGTTCACTAAGCCTTGTAAGTGTCTACTTGCAAGGTTTTTTTGCTTTATGCCGAGTTTAGCAACCGCTCTGTATTCCGTATACTAGAATACTTAGAGTTATGGTATAAATTTTTCGATGATAATTTTTACTATTTATTGAAACTAATAGAATAATTAACTACTTCAGAAATCGCACTAGTTCTATTTAAACAAATAGTAGTGTCATTATCATGTAACAATTGACTATCAATTGCTTACAATCACCTTAAAAAGGTTTGTACCTTAGTAACTTTCTTTTAAACCACACAAGTAAATTGCCATGCGCGTTTTCATTATTGACGATAATCAGATTGATCTGCTAATTAGCCGTAAATTACTGCTAAAAAACAAAGCTGATCTGGAAGTTCAGGAGTACGTACAGGCCCAACAGGCTCTGTCTGATATTACCGAACGGCGTTCTGATAATCCAGATGTTATTCTGCTGGACCTGAATATGCCCGAAATGGACGGATGGGAATTTCTGGAAGCTCTTAAAGGCGCTGAGGTTCAATCCAATTTAAAGGTATACGTACTTACCTCTTCGCTAGACGACCGCGACCGAACTAAAGCTAAAGATTATGAAGTAGTAGCTGGTTATTTAACTAAGCCTCTAAACGACGTGGCAATTCAAAACATCCTTGATTGATCATTTACTCTGATAAAGCCCTTCAACCTTTTTTTTACTCCTAAATAGTTATTACTATTAGTGAATCATTTTTTTATCTAAAAGTAACAATACTATATATTCACTTGTCAGAAGCTATTTTCTTGCTATTTTCTCTATATTTATATTATTCCCAATTATAAGCTGTAATGAAGCTATCACTAAGCAAGATATAGAAGACGAAGAGCAAGAAGCTAGTGAGATTACTCAAGAAGCCAAAGAATAAAGTCGGGAAGCTATTGAAACGAGAAAGGCCTACTACGAAGATTTTCGCGAAACAAAAACCAAAGAACTTAAAAATCGAGGCAAGGAAATTAATAAACGTATTCGTGACCTAAAGAAAACTGCCCGCTATGTTACCTCTACTAGCATCAAAGCAGATATTGAATCGGAAATTGCTGAGTTAAAGCAAGAACAGAAGAAAGTTGGGGATTATCTTCGTGAAATTCGTACCATAACTGAAGATAATTGGAATACATCATACGAAGAAATTAGTAATGTAATCGCCCGAATTGAAGCAGAAATTGATCGGGTAGCTGAGAGTATAAGTAAGAATTAATCAATCGTTTTTGAAAAGATATTGATTACAACCGGCTCTAGAGCCGGTTTTTTTATTTATTTCTATGCAGTTTCTTACCACCTGAGTATTGATTTTGTATAATCTTTGTAAAACCTATTTATACTAAAGTAGTATACACTAATAATAAAATACTCAAATGCTTCGTTTTCGTTTATTTGTGTGTATCGCCGGGTTTCTTTCCCACATGTTAGTATCTCAGATGCTAGGCGCTACCGCTATGAGTGAAATGAAAAGCAACAATCCGGTTGATCAGGATGCTACTGTATATCCTAATCCTGCCACTAGTCATTTATTCGTAAGAACTGATCGGCTTCCGTTTCCTGCCTTATCCGATTACGACCTTTCTATCAAAGTAGTTAACATCTTGGGCAACACGATGAAAACTTCAGTCGAATTAATAGATAACCGTACTTATCGCATTGATCTAAGTCAGTCCCCCGCTGGTTATTATATGCTAATTGTACAGTGCAGTAACTGCCCTGATACTAACAAAGCAATTATCAGATTTCAGAAGCAGTAGTATCTGAATCATCCTCTCTCACGCTGATCACCTGCGTATAGCGATTCTCCCTATTCACATACTTATCTGAACTATAACTATATGAATAGCTAGTAAAAGTGGAGCGACTGCTAGTGAAATAATTTTCAGTACTAAATGTATGACTTACTTTAGGCAGGTGGCTAGTTTCATTAAGTTCAGTAGTACCAGGAATTAAAGCAGATAATCCGTCGGAGGTGCGGAAATAGAAAGCGCAAAATATACCGGCTGCTGCACCAAGCAGATGCGACTCCCAAGATACATTCTGTTGCCCGGGATTCGGAAGTAGGCCCTGTAGCATTCCATTGTACAAAAAAGCGATGACCACTGCCACTGCAATAGAACGGACATCTTTCCGAAACAAGCCACTAAACAGAAGAAAAGCAGCTAAGCCGTATACAATTCCGCTTGAGCCGATATGATAGGCTTGTCGGGCGGCTACCCAAACCCAGAATCCAGTAATTAGGTAAATCCAGAGAAAGACCTCTAGTGCAATCTTATCGTAGAAATAAAAGGTGGCAACTAATAAAAAAATAAGAGGAAAGGTATTAGATAAGAGGTGAAGGAATGTACCATGTACCAGGGGGCCGGTAATAATTCCGATCATACCTGGTAGGCTGCGCGGAAATATCCCAAAGACTCCCAAATCTATCGGAATACCCCACTCTATGGCTCGCACCAGCCACAACAGCAAGGCAAAACCCATTGCAAAGAAAATGCTTCGTTGCAGCACTCTGTTATCTTCCGAAGATATACTACTGTTCCTTTTCACGAATGTATTTTATCCGATACACCACCGATTGTCCTACCAACGAGATACCAGAGTTGACGATGATCAGGCTAATAGTCCCCAGCCAAAACCAACTTTGCTGTTCATACTTGGCTATAAGCGCTTCCCCGAACAGGCTTAACCCTAAGCCAATGAGCACTAAACCGCCTACCGCAAAAGCCAACCAGTAAATAAAATAACGCTTCTTCATACAAAATACTTATCTTCTCCGAAGAAAGCTATTAGAAAAATAACTCCTGAGCCAAGCGATACGTATTAGCGTGCGCCTCTACAATATGCGCAATCTTTTCCGAATAACCTCCTCCCATACTCAGTGCTACTGGGATGCTTTCCTGCTGGCAAAGCTGCAATACTATTCGGTCGCGCTCGCGGCAACCCGCTATACTCATTCCCAAACGGCCTAGCTTATCTGAAGCTAAAACATCTACCCCGGACTGGAAAAAAACAAAATAGGCAACACCTGCTCGAGTAAACGCGGCAGTACCTCTCTGAGTTTTTTTAGATAAGTGCTATCGTCAGTGCCATCCGGCAGGGCGATGTCTAAATCTGACTGTTCCTTGTGCATGGGATAGTTTTTAGCCCCATGCACGCTAAAAGTAAAAACCTCAGGGTCGTTTCGGAAGATCTGAGCTGTTCCATTGCCTTGATGCACGTCTAAGTCCACTACCAATACCTGTTTAGCTAGTTTCTTTTCTCGTAGGTAGTTAGCGGCAATGGCAATATCATTGAGCAGACAAAACCCCTCGCCCCGATCGGTAAAAGCATGGTGCGTGCCCCCGGCAATATTAAAAGCAACCCCGTACTTTAGTGCAAAAAGTGCTGCCTGCACCGTTCCCTGCATAATGGTGATTTCACGCTGCACCAGTTCTTCCGACATTGGAAACCCCGTCTTACGTATCTCCGAACGAGTAAGCTGTTGCTCCTTCAGGCGTTGCCAGTAGACCGGATAGTGGGTATTAGTAATATATTGCTCTTGAAGCGGATAAGGGGCAAACAGATTGTCATCAGTAATAGTACCTTCGTACAGTAATTGCTCTGGAATGAGGTTATATTTTATCATGGGAAACCGGTGATTTTCCGGCAATGGGTGAGCATAAATCTCTGACCAGGCAATTTTTAACATAGCAATGGCGACAACACGTATCCGTATTTATCAACCTGAGTCGTAGATAAGAGTTATGCTCTAGCAGAAAAAAATATTAGAACCAGATCAAATATACCACCATAAGGCTCAGCAGCCCATTAATGATTGCGGCGAACGAGCGAAAATCAGAGCTTTTTGAAATAAACAGCGCCACCGCAGCAATGGCTGCCACCAGAAAGGCAAATGCTACATACAGCCAAAAAGCTACGGGTACCGCCTGACCGGCGATTTCTACGCTGCGAATAATATGGAGAAACTGCGTACGGTATACGGTAACTACCGAATTTTCCTGAAAGCTTTTGATGTATTTTTCGGAGACTTCAAACAGGTGGCGGTTGGTCTGTACTTCATACGTTCCGTATGTCTGATCGTGCACCTTGGTTTGCCGCACCAGATAGACGGCTTTTTGCTGAATATCAGTGATTTTATCTTCCTTTTGATCAACCTGCCAGAAATCGATAACTATAAACAAATTAATCAGTAAGAACCCTACATGAGCTATCGCTATTCTTCCCCCTGTCATTGCAATTGTTATCGAATAATTGTTACGCTACCAGTTTGCCGACCGGCTTCTTCCCCGCAGTCAATCAAGTAGAAATAAACTCCTGCCGGCACCAGACTTCCACTAGTAGTACCATTCCAAGGCTGGAGATTACTGTAGGCCTCTTCCTCGAATATTTTCACTCCTTGCCGATTGAATAGGGTAAGTCGGCAATCCGGATATAAATCCATCTTTTCTATATACCAGGTATCGTTATTTCCGTCGTTGTTCGGGGTAAACGCTTTTTCCGGCACTACGTCTAAACTACGGTCTACCGTCACGGTAAACTCAGCTGTACTTTGGCAGCCCAACTCATTAATTACCAGGCAAGTATACGTAGTGGTAATTAGTGGCCGAACAATAGGATTAGACACTGTGGTGTCACTGATTGATGGATCAGCATTCCATTGGTATACTACCCCACCCGTAGCCTGTAACTGTAGTGTTTCACCGAGTGCAACGCGATCACTAGAAGCAGTAATTTCAGCCTCGGGATTATCCGCTTCTTCTACTACAATCTGCTGTGAAGTGGTACACCCGGTTTCGGTAGTCACTGTAACGGTGTAGGTACCAGCTTCGCTCACGGATATTGTACGCATATTTTCTCCGTTGCTCCAGTTGTAGGCTGAGAACCCTTCATTAGCCTCTATTACCACCGAAGTATTGGGGCAAAGATTAGGGTTGTCAACGGCTTGTACAATCAGTTCTGGAATATCCAGTACTTCTACTGGCTGTTCGTAACGGTCGCGTACGTTTCCATTATCTTCCAGAATTTCTACTACTACCGTACGAGTCCCAGCCGTTTGAAATTGGTAAGAAACGGTATCTCCCTCTATCGAGTTTCCGCCTTCTCCAAAGCTCCACCGAAAGCGAATATCCTCTCCATTCAGTCTACCGGGAGTAATGGTAAAGGTCCCGGACTGATTTAAACATACTTCGGCAGGCATTTCCGCACGAGCAAAGGCCACTTGCAGCGGTTCACTATTCCGGGTACAGCCTTCGGCATTGCGGGTAACTACGCTATAATCTCCTTCCTGATTTGCAATAAATGTTAGCTCAGTAGCAGCGGTAATATCCTGGTTATTTTGCTGCCACTGGTAAGTTTGCCCGTCAACATTATTAACTGTCAGAGAAACTTCGCCTCCTTCAAAGAATACCGGTAGGGTCCCAGTTTGAATGGCAATTGTTTCTGGCTCACTAACCTTTATGTAAGTAGTTGCTGTATCGCTAACACAACCTCCGTTCGCTTCGCTGGCCTGCACGTAGAGTACATAGAGACCTTCATTCTCCTTAGTAGCATTTGGAATAATAGGACTTACGACGCTGGAAGTGAAGCCGTTAGGCCCTGTCCAGAAGTAATCGGCATTCACTACTTCGGCCTGAAGCATAATGTTCTCGCCAAAGCATACTGGGTCCGCCGGATTTTTATTAATAATAGTCGGTTTGGCGGGAACAAAGCCATCGGGACGCACTACTTCCACTCTGTTAGAAGCAGCGGGAGAGCAACTAAACCCGTTATGATCGGACGATACTTTCACTCGGTAGTACAGTTCGTTGCCAGTGGTAAAAGTGAAGGTAGAGTCAGCCGCTTCGGCTACCGGACTAAAGGTTACCCCATCGGCCGAGCTTTCCCAGAGGTAATCTACTCCAACGGCTTTAGTCACCGAAAGCTGGTAGGGTAGCTGATCGCAGACGCCTAACCCGCCCTGAGGCTCTAATACTGGCGAAACACAGTTACGGTTGAGTTGAATAGCAATTTGGTCTGAAACCGTTTCAGTATAAGCCAAATCCGGTTTTCCGTCACCGTTTAGATCTCCGGCTCTCACACTCAGCGAGTTTTCACCTGCCTCTACTACTTGCTTAGTATTAAAGTCTAGAGAACCAGTGGTGCTCTTATTAAAAAGTAGAACTATCCAGTTTCTGTCCTGAGCTGCCACGGCGATATCTAGTAAGCCATTTCCATCCAAATCTACTAACTCTAGCCCTTCTCGTCCCAATGAAGTCTGATCGAAGCGTACTGGACTAGCAAAGCTTACTAGACCACCTTGAGAGGTATTACGTAGTGCACCGACGTACGTATCGTTCACTACTACCAAATCAGTCAGACCATCATTATCTAAATCACCCGCTCTCAGATTGGTAATTCGACCAGTTGCGGTCAATTGAGTGACTCCCCCGAAACTGAGTGAACCGGGGGTACTGGCATTGGTAATTACATAAATTCCGCTGCTTTCATCTTCACTTACCGCGATGTCGGGCAATCCGTCCCCGCTAAAATCATCTACCGCAATACCGCTGAGTTCGGTGTTGCTCAAACCAAATACTTCAAACGGTAAGCTGGGAGTAGCGTTAAAACCGATGGCAGTTCCCGTACTATTGTTAAGAAATACTGAAACTCCACCTTCCGAAGAAATATCCGCCGCTGTAATATCCGGACGCCCATCTCCATCAATATCTCGGATTACCATCCGGGCCGCCAAGTTTCCTTGTAGCGAAAGGGAGATTGGCAGTGCTATGTCAAAGTCAATAGCCCCACCAACGGTACTGATATTACGGTAAACGTAGAGGCGCTCTTTATCGGTATTGTTGTTTGAGGCGGAAAATACTAGCTCCGGCAGGCCGTCTCCGTTGAGGTCGCCACAGCGTACCCAGCGGGTTTTAGCGTTAATATCTATCTCTAACGAAGTAAATGCTACTGTATCGATATTTGGAGTAGAATTCTGTAGAATGGTTACTTTTTCGCTGTCGGTATCACTAGTGGCAATATCGTTCAGGCCGTCTTTATTAAAATCGCAGAAGCACAGGTTGTAGAGGTCAGCATCAGAAGTTCCGTAGCGATAAGGGCCATCTAGCAGGCTTTTATCAAAATCATTCCCATCGTAGCTCAGGTAAAAAACCTCCGGAGAATAGGCAGTTAGTTGATTATCACGGCGAGTAACCGACACGCTGCTAGTAGTAGCTCCAGGAGGAACCATTACCTTTATTTCCGAGTCTAGCATGCACTGATCGGCACTAATGCATACGATAGAATCAGCCGCTACAGCTCCAAAGAAAACGTCAATATTGGTAGTGTCGGTGCCAAAGCCGCTGCCCTTGATAGTAACTACCTCGTAGACTGTGCCGTGAGTTTTATCCAGGTTGGTGATGACCGGAACCTGAGCCAGCAAAGGCCCGGAAACCAGTAACGATAACAGCAGAAATTTATACTTAACCATACCAAATGCACTCCTTAGTTAGACATAGCAAGGTACTTTATACCACCTTTTTTTTTGGAGCAATAGTTGGCATTTGACCACAGGTGTAATATCTTTTGAGATATTCAGTTTCCGTAAAACCAGAAATTAATAAGCAATGGAGGCTTTGATTTTAGTAGATATTCAGCGTGACTTTCTGCCCGGAGGCGCACTGGCTGTAAACGATGGCGATACCGTAGTGCCGGTAGCTAACACACTACAGCCCTATTTTGATTTGATAGTAGCCACGCAAGATTATCACCCAGCTGACCATCTTAGTTTCGCCGCTAACCACTCGGAAAAGCAACCTGGCGACCTTGTGCAACTAAAAGGACTAAAGCAGGTACTATGGCCAGTACATTGTGTGCAAGGCGCAACCGGTGCCCAGTTTGCTGATAATCTGAGCATGGATCGGGTAGCGAAGATTTTTCCCAAGGGTACTGATCCAGAAATAGATAGTTACAGCGGTTTTTTCGATAATGGTCATCTGAAAGCCACTGGTTTGGGTGATTATCTTAAAGAAAAGGGCGTGGATAAAGTAGTAGTGATGGGGCTGGCAACTGACTACTGCGTAAAGTTCACTGCGCTAGATGCTAAACAGCTTGGCTTTACTACAGTGGTGATAGGGGACGGTACCCGTGCAGTGAACTTACAACCGGATGACTTTGATAAAGCCATCGCGGAAATGAAAGCTGCAGGTATCCAGATCCTGTCTAGTGAAGAATTTGTAGCTAAACAAAAAGAAAAGGCATCCCGCTCATAGCCAGATGCCTTCAAATATTCTCCACGATGTACTTTTTACATCATGCCTCCCACCCTAGCAATTAGATCGGCAGAACGAGCGGAATAACCGGCTTCATTATCGTACCAACCCAGTATTTTTACCAGGTTTCCGTTGGTATTGGTTGAGTCGGCGTCGAAGATGCAAGAATGAGGATTTCCAATAATATCAGAAGATACCAGCGGATCTTCAGTGTATTCCAGAACTCCCTTCAAAGGCCCTTCAGCGGCTTCTTTCATCGCAGCATTTATTTCTTCTTTGGTAGTTTCTTTGCTCACTACGCAGGTTAGATCAGTCAGGGAGCCAGTGATGGTGGGCACACGAACCGCATTACCATCCAGTTTACCTTTCAAGTCGGGTAGTACTAATCCTACTGCTTTGGCAGCACCGGTAGTAGTCGGCACAATATTGATTGCGGCAGCCCGAGCCCGACGCAAGTCGCTATGAGGGGCATCCTGTAAGCGCTGGTCGGCCGTGTAAGCGTGTATTGTAGTAATGAAACCCTTTTCAATGGTAAACTTTTCGTGAAGTATTTTGGCCATAGGTGCCAGGCAGTTGGTCGTACAAGAAGCATTAGAAAGAATATCCGCGTCGCCGGTAAGGCTGTCGTCGTTCACTCCTAATACCACAGTTTTAATTCCACCTTTAGCGGGTGCTGAGATAATCACTTTTTTCGCTCCAGCAGTCAGGTGCTTGCCCGCTCCGGCTTCATCGCGGAAGATTCCAGTAGATTCCAGTACAATATCTACTCCGTGATCGGACCAAGGTAATTTTTCCGGATCTCGTTCGGCATACACCGAAATTCTTTTTCCGTTCACGGTAAGCGATTCACCATCGGCAGTAACATCACCGGGAAAGCGGCCGTGAGCCGAGTCATACTTTAGTAAGTGCGCTAGTGTTTCATTATCCGTAAGGTCGTTAATCGCTACCACCTCTACACTCTCGTTTTTCAGTAGATTGCGGAAGGTTAGTCGTCCTATTCGTCCAAATCCGTTAATAGCAACTTTCATAGTTGATAGGTATTTAATAAATGAATAATCGGGTAAAAGTACGATTGCAGGCAGTTTCTACTGCACCACAAAAAATTATACTGTGTTTGATAAAACTTGTTGCCGTAAATCCGTGTTAGGAAGGCGAAATTAAAAAATTGCGCAAATAATTAGCAGC
>CAKZYJ010000347.1 GCA_937884755.1 uncultured Flammeovirgaceae bacterium | reverse complement strand
TATCCAGCGGCTTGACAAAGCGAAGATCGTAGTGAGCCGGATGAAGATCCTCCTGGGCTAATACATTGCAGGCTTCTACAGCATAGTTTCCGATATGGCCAATAGTCAAAATAGCTACTTCTTCTCCATCCTGAATCTGTAGTCCTTTTCCGACCGGAACCTCTTCCAGTGGCGTTCGCCAGCTAGGCATTACCCCCTGGCCACGCGGGTAGCGGATGGAAAACGGACCGTCTTTATACAAAGTAGCCGTATACATCAGATTACGTAGTTCGGCCTCGTTCATGGGGGCTGATACTACAATATTAGGGAGACAGCGCATGTAAGCTAGATCGTAAGCGCCGTGGTGAGTGGGGCCGTCGGCTCCGGCAATTCCCGCCCGGTCAAGGCAGAAAATGACCGGTAGCTTTTGAATACATACGTCGTGCACTACCTGATCGTAGGAACGCTGCATAAAAGTGCTGTAGATATTGCAGAAGGGAGTCAAACCCTGCGTAGCCAAGCCAGCTGAAAAAGTAACCGCGTGCTGTTCGGCAATACCCACATCAAAAGCGCGGTCCGACATCTCTTTCATCATGATGTTCAGGGAAGAACCTGAAGGCATGGCCGGAGTGATCCCGACAATTTTCTCATTTTCTTTGGCTAGTTCCACAATGGTTTCGCCAAATACCTGCTGGTACTTAGGTGGTTGGGGGGTGTCGTGTACTTTCTTGCGAATTTCGCCAGTGAGCTTATCAAACTTACCGGGAGCGTGCCATTTAGTCTGATCTTTCTCGGCTTGTAAATAGCCTTTGCCCTTTACGGTGACGCAGTGCAGAATTTTCGGGCCGGGAATTTTCTTCAGATCTTCCATCACGCTCACCAGATGGTTTACGTCATGGCCGTCTACCGGGCCAAAGTACCGCAGGTTAAGCGACTCAAACAGATTACTTTGCTTGAGTAAAAATGATTTAATGCTGCTTTCCAGTTTAGAAACAATATCTTGGGGGCTGGTACCAAACTTGCTGACTTTTCCTAAGAGCTTCCAGACGTCATCCCGTACTTTATTATAAGTCTGAGATGTAGTAATATCGGTAAGATAGTCCTTCAGTGCTCCTACATTGGGATCAATCGACATGCAATTGTCGTTCAGCACAATCAGCAGGTTGGTATCCGAAACCCCAGCGTGGTTCATCGCTTCAAATGCCATCCCCCCAGTCATAGCTCCGTCGCCAATTACAGCAATATGTTGGCGTTTGGTATCACCCAGATACTTGGAAGCGGCCGCCATACCTAAAGCCGCCGATATGGAGGTAGAAGAGTGCCCTACGCCAAACGTATCATACTCGCTTTCGCTCCGCTTAGGAAAGCCCGAAAGTCCGTTATATAACCGGTTGGTATGAAAAGTGTCGCGGCGGCCGGTTAGTATCTTATGACCATAGGCCTGATGGCCCACATCCCACACAAGCTGATCGTAAGGAGTATTAAATACCGTATGTAAAGCTACGGTAAGCTCTACCACTCCCAAACTAGCGCCAAAGTGCCCTCCGTATACCGATACATTATCGACAATAAAATGCCGAAGTTCGTCGGCTAACTGTACACGTTGCTCAGGACTTAAATTGTCAAGATCAGCAGGACTATTGATGGCAGCTAACAACTTGCCGGGCTTAATCAGCATGGTGAGAATTTTATAGTATGGTATCTTAAACTACCCCAAACTTCAAATGTTTATACAAATAGTATTAGTCCATTCTACGAGAATACAAAAGAACAGTTTTTTCAATGTATATTCCACCGAAATGGTTCAAATATATGATAAATTTGCAGTAGTGGCTATTTGCTAATCAGCTGCGAAAACATAAATGCTTTACTAAATATAGTGTCGTCACTGTGAGTTTTGAAATCAAGCTATCCTTATTTGAGGGACCTTTCGACCTGCTATTGTTTTTTATTGAGCGCGATGAACTGGATATTCACGATATCCCGATCTCTAAAATCACCAACGACTTTCTCAGTTACCTGCACGAACTGGAGCAGATGAACATTGAGGTAGCTAGTGAGTTTATATTAGTAGCGGCTACGTTAATGCGAATCAAGGCAAAAACCTTGCTACCCCGCCCGGAGCTAAACGAAGCGGGTGAGGAGATTGACCCTCGGGAGGAGTTAGTCAAACATTTACTGGAATATAAAAAGTACAAATCGGTGATTGGCGAGTTGGCTGCGCTGGAAGAGGCGCGAATGCAGAAGTATGAGCGGGGCAACGTAGTGAAGGAGCTGAAGACTTTGGCGCGGCAACAGCAGGTAGAGATGGAGCTCCAGCAAGTAGACTTATACAAACTGCTGAAGGTGTACGAGAAAGTTTGGAAGCGATTTACTGAGGAAGAGAAGGATCAATCGCATCAGGTAGTGCAGTACCCTTACACGGTAGAAAGCCAGAAGGATTATCTTCGGGGACTGCTGAAATGGGAGAAAAAGGCCGTTTCTTTTACAACGATCATTGACCATTATCCGAACAAGATTGCCGTAATATTTAATTTTTTAGCCATTTTGGAGCTGCTCCAACTGAACGAGATAACGATCAGAATTGGCGAAGGATACAACAATTTTTGGATACATGAACTGGAAGATGCGGAGTAGGCATGAATATCAATTCTAAAGAAATATTTAAAACCTTAAACCCAAATAAGATATGGGTTCCGGTAGCCATCGGAATCGGCATTGTAGTGTACTTATTTGTGAGTGACCCGGATTTTACTGCCGATAAGCTAAACCTGGTGTTCGATGCCGAACTCTGGCCGCTCTTTTTAGCACTACTCGTGATTCTAATTCGGGATACCGGTTATGTTTACCGGATTAAAGTACTGACCAATCATGACCTTACCTGGGAAAGTAGCATTTACGTAATCATTCTCTGGGAATTTGCTTCGGCGGTTACTCCATCCGTGGTGGGCGGAACCACTATCGTAGTATTTGTACTAATGAAGGAGGGGATCAAGTTTGGGCGGGCGCTGGCTTACGTGATGCTCACTGCCATTCTGGATAATTTTTTCTTCCTGGTAATGTCTCCATTGGCACTGCTATACTCGAAAGATGAGCTTTTCCCCAACTCGGAAGATATGCAGGTGCAGTTAGGTAACAGCTTGCAAGTGCTGTTCTGGATAAGCTACGGCCTGATTACTCTCTATACATCCATCATGGCCTACGCGCTGCTAATTCGCCCTCGGGGATTTAAGTGGTTTTTACTGAAGCTCGGTAATATTCCCTTCATCCGTCGTTGGAAACACCATTTAAATAATCATGGTGATGAAGTAATTCTGGCTTCCAAGCAACTAATCGGTAAACGGGGCCGCTACTGGCTCACAGTATTGCTGTTCACTTTCTTAATCTGGATAGCACGTTACGCAGTGCTCAACTGCCTGGTATCAGCCTTTGCTGAAGTAAGCTGGAACCAGCACTTATTAATTTTCTGCCGCCACCTGATGATGTGGATTGTGATGCTCGTTTCACCGACTCCCGGCAGTAGCGGTACCGCTGAGTTCTTTTTCAATCAGTTTTTCTACGAGTTTCTGGGCGACTATACCATTGTGACTAACATCCTGTGGCGGATGTTAACCTATTATCCTTACTTGCTGCTAGGGGCTATTTTCTTACCTAGATGGATACGGCGGGTATTCTTTAAGAAAAAGAAGGAAGAGAAAGCCCCTTCGGTAGAGATGCTTAAATAACGGAATACTTAGGAACCACATAGACACATAGAACACATAAATCATCCTGTTGTGCACTATGTGTCTGTAAGGTAAAAAATCTAGAAACGTTCAGTCTCAGCGAAAAAGAAGCTTCCTTCCTGCTGGGCAGTTTCGTCGGCGTCTGAGCCATGTACCGCATTGGCCTCAATGGACTTGGCGTATAACTTACGAATGGTACCTTCTTCCGCTTCAGCAGGGTTAGTCGCTCCAATCAGCTTACGGAAATCGGCCACCGCATTATCTTTCTCCAGAATCAAAGCTACGATGGGACCAGACGACATGTAATCAGTTAGATCGTTGTAAAACGGGCGCTCTTTGTGTACTTCGTAGAACTTACCGGCGGTATCTTTACTTAACTGGGTTTTCTTCATTGCCACAATATGAAACCCGGCTTCCTCCACCATTTTTAAAATTGCTCCAATATTTCCCTCGGCTACGGCGTCGGGCTTAATCATAGAAAAGGTTTTGTTTCCTGCCATGTTTGTTAATTTATGCTATCTTGCTGGTTACAAATTTCCCGCAAAGCTAACAGTTTATCAGCATCTTCCCGAATTTTTCCTAAAATTGATCGTATGCACCGCCGCCAGTTCTTCCGCAACGCCACCGCTGCCTCATTTACGGGCCTTCTAGCTCCTTCACTTCGAAAACCTGCCCCCCTGGCTTCGGTCAAACCGGCCCAACTGAAAGAAGGAGACACCATCGGCCTAATCACTCCTTCCCGCTACCTCACTGAGGAACGGCTACGTGAATCAGTAGAGAACCTAGCTAAACTGGGCTTTCGGGTGAAGCATACCGAAAATATGCTGGTGAAGAAAGGCTACTTAGGTGGCACCGACTGGCAGCGGGCCGACGACATCAATCGGATGTTTTCGGATGACCAAGTGGCGGGTATTATGTGCGCCACCGGTGGCTACGGTACTACCCGCCTGCTTCCCTACTTAGATTACGATCTGATTAGGAGTAACCCCAAGGTTTTGATTGGCTTTAGTGATATTACCGGGCTGCTGTACGGCTTGCATAGTCAAACCGGTTTGGTTTGCTTTCACGGGCCCATGGGTACCTCAGATTATAACGACTACACCACCCAGTACTTCCGGCAGCTATTGATGGAACCTCAAAACTCGCTCACTTACCAGAACCCAGAAAACGTCAGTGAAAAAGAACTAGTGCCGCTGTACCTGCAAGACGAAGAAGATACTACTATCTCTACCACCGAGCTAATTACGCTCTCACCCGGCGTAGCGGAAGGAACGCTGGTAGGTGGCAACCTCACGCTAGTTAGTTCGCTCTGCGGTACCCCCTACGATATTGATATGCGCGATAAAATCGTATTTCTGGAAGATGTGGGCGAAGCCCCCTATCGCATCGACCGTATGCTCACTCAATTATTGCTCGACCCCAACAAGCTTCCATCCGCCATAGGCGTAGTGCTCGGTCTGTCCACTGAGTGCGAAGCCGACGATGAGGACAAGTCATTCTCCCTGGCTCACGTGCTGTACGACCGACTAGCCTCCCTCGGTATTCCGGTGCTCTACGGCCTAATGTTCGGCCACATCAAACGTAACGCTACTATTCCCGTTGGCATTGAAGCTCGACTAGATGCTAGCGGGAAAACGCTGACCTTGTTAGAGAAGGCGGTAGTTTAGCAACTCGCACGAAATCGTTTGTATAAAATGCTACTTATTCTCAGCTGTTTTTTGTACTTTTCAAGATTATTTATTGCAACAAATGCAGATACACCTTCACACCTTTACCTTGAAGCTGCGCGAAGCATTCCGAATCTCCTACGAATCGCGAGACGAGCAGGACATTATGGTGGTGCAGCTATCGGATACCAACGAGCGGGGCATTACCCTAACTGGGCTGGGCGAAAGCACTGCTAATAACTACTACCACGTTTCTATTTCGAAAATGCGGGATGATATAGAGGCTCATCGCCAGCTCATCGAAGATTATTCGCTAGCTACTCAACCACTAAAAGCGGGAGCGGAGGGAACGCCCGAGCACCTGTGGGAGAATTTAGCGCCTCATCTGCGAAATAGTGCGTTCACTCTTTGTGCGCTCGACATTGCGGCATATGATCTGTACGGGAAAAAAATTGGTCAACCTCTGTATCAACTTTGGGGACTGAACCCGGCGGATGCCCCTACCACTAATTACACCATCGGTATTGATAGCATCGATACCATGGTGCGGAAAATGAAAGCTAAGCCCTGGCCTATCTACAAAATCAAATTGGGTACACCCGAAGACATAGCCATTGTTCGAGCACTCCGAGAGCATACCGATGCGGTACTTCGGGTAGATGCTAACTGTGCCTGGAGCGTAGAGGAAACCATTGAAAATTCCCGAGAGCTCAAAAAACTGGGGGTAGAATTTATTGAGCAGCCTCTGCGGGCTGACGATCTGGAAGGTATGCAGGAAGTTTACCAACACTCGGCTATTCCGGTAATGGCTGACGAAAGTTGCATTGCCGAGGCTGATGTAGCCAAGTGTGAAGGACGGTTTCACGGTATAAACATCAAGCTAACCAAATGTGGGGGTATTACTCCAGCCCGCCGTATGATTGCGGATGCCCGCCAGCGGAATATGAAAGTAATGATCGGCTGCATGACCGAGTCAACCATCGGTACATCGGCCATTGCTCACTTAGCTCCCTTGCTGGATTACGTGGATATGGATGGAGCCATGCTGCTGGCCGAGGACATTGCTACTGGGGTATGCATCACTCCGCAGGGAGTGGATTTTCCCGCCGAGAACGGTACGGGTGCCCGGTTAATAGCTCAAGGTAATTTGCAACTAGCCTAGTAGTACTGCATGATAAAAACAACCTCACTGCCCGGACGAACTATTGTGATAGACGAACGGGAACGATTATATTTTAGCGGAACGTCGTATCTTGGCATTCATAAGAATAGTATTTTTCAGGAGCTGGTGCGTAGTGGGTTTGAACAGTACGGAACCGGGTACTCTAGTTCTCGTTCCTCGAACGTACAGCTAGCCGTATACGAAGAAGCCGAAGATTGGCTAACTACCCTAACAAGTGCACCAAAGGCACTAACATTTTCTTCGGGCTATCTGGCAGGGCAAGCATTGATCCGAACTCTAGACCAGGGGCAACGGTTTGTATACGCTCCCAAGGCGCACCCCGCCCTGTGGCGAAGCGAGAAAGATAACATTGTTGGCGAATTCAAAAAGTGGGTTTCTCATCTGGAAGCTAAAGTGGGCTTCGGAAATAAAGAAGTAGTGATCGTCGCTAATTCGGTTGATCCGCTATACGCCCAAGAGCATTCCTTCGATTGGGTAGCCCATTTGCCCGATTATCTGGAAGTAACGCTGGTTATTGATGACTCCCACGGGTTAGGAATAATGGGTGAGCAGGGTAGTGGTATCTACGCTATGGTGAAACCACTGCTTCCGGCTAACGTATCGCTGTTGGTAGTAAGCTCACTGGGTAAAGCGTTGGGTGTGCCGGGGGGAGTAGTACTGGGTGAGGAATCGATTATTCAGGCACTAAGAGAAAGTCCGTACTTTGCGGGGGCTTCGCCCGTTGCCCCAGCCTACTTATCAGCTATGCTCCGGTCGGGTAAACTCTACCGTAGTTTGCGGGCACAGCTCGAGCAAAATGTTCGACACTTCCAAACGATTGTTCAGGAAACTTCGGTTTTCCACTACTTCGGCACCTATCCAGTGTTCTACAGTCTGGATCAGAACCTTTGTGAAGCGTTGCAGGATACCTGCGTGTTATCCCACTTCCCGTACCCAAAACCTGATAGCGACTGCATCACTCGGGTCGTCATCAGCGCATTACACTCTCAATCTGATCTGGATACGCTAGGGCAATTAGTTCAGGAATACGCAGTAGTGAAGTCCTAGAGGTTTAACCAGTAGGTGAGCTTTACTACTAGGCCACGGTTCTTCTTCTGAAATACATCGGGTATAAATCGATTATCACCGTAGGCGGTGTAGTTATCGGTGTACACAATAAACAAGTCGGAAACTGGCTTAAAGCGCCACTGAAAGCGGGTATTGATATTTACGTTATCGAACTGGCTGTTATACTGCACAAAAGTAGTCAGGAATACGCTACGAGTAAACGTTAAATCCAGGCGGGGACCGATGAGTACAAACTGAGCATCGGAGTAGGGTTCTTCAAGATTAATATCGCTGTAGTTAAAATCCAGAGAGAATAGACCGTAGGGCTGAAAGCGATAGTTAAGGGTGCCTGAAAACGAATTTACAATGCCGCCGTAGTACTGCCCGTTGATGGTATTAATCTCATAATTAAAATTTCGCCGAGTATCTGATCGATATTCTACCGTCAGATAAAACATATTAAAGGTGTCGCCGGTATCAAACGGAATCCCTCTTCGAGAGGGTGAGAACGGACGAAACAGATAAATGTAGTCATTCATGGCTGACACCGTCAAACTGCTAGTATTCCGAAAATCGAAATCATAGAACAGACTGAAGTTGTAATCGGTAATTCCCAACTCGGGTTTCCACCATAATTGCTGCATTACACCCGGTCCATGATTGACAATGGCACTACCGTCGGGATAATAGGTTCGTGCGATAGAGGGAGAGATACGCCGAAAATTGGTGCGTGGGGTAAATCCTACTTCCGCATTAAATCCTTCCCCCACAATCTGGTGCTCCCAAATCACTTCCCAGTTACGAGTGCTGTATGTTAAGTTGGCTCCGTGGGAATAGGACGATTTTTGAGGAGTTGGATCAAACGATTGGTGGTAATAGATTTTTCCAGTCCAGGTATTATCGGCCGAAGCTAAGTTATAGTCCAGTCCAATAAGCCGATTAAAATTGTTTGAACCAAGCGAGAAGTCACCATCACCATTGCTCAGCGATTGTTTATTAATAAACAGACCCGAGATGTTGGAACGAGCGAATACTTGTCGCTGCACGGCGGCTACGGTATAATTAAAACTAGGGAGGTTGATCTCGCTGTCGGCTCCCGCTTGCATATTCAATAATCCTAGCCGCCAGTTTATGTTTACCCGGCCACTGAGGCGGGCACCGCCCAAAATTGGGTTTTGAACGTTGACTCCGGTAGCAGTATCAATAGCTACCCCAATACGACGGGAAAAGAATGGCCGTACATTTTCGGAACCAAAATTGGCGAATAGGTCAGCGTTCTCTAGAAAAAATTGCCGTCGTTCGGGAAAGAAAATCTCGAAACGATCCAGGTTGGTTACCTGTCGGTCAACTTCTACCTGTGAGAAGTCGGGATTCACGGTTAAATCCAGGTTGAGTGAGGGAGTAACGGCAATTTTAGCATCACCACCGGCGGTAAAGTTACTCACTCCTTCGGCTTCTGAGAAGTCTCGATTTTGCTGGGTAGATACGTAGGGAATAATAGATACATTGGCTCCGGGCTTTTTCAGAGGCTGATCCCACTGTAGCCGACCACTGTACGCCAGTGAGTAAAGCCGGAAGTTGCGTGGTACGTGGTTCCAAGTAGAACTCTCGTTGGTGTGACTATCTAAACGGTAAAACTGGATGTTCCATTCGGTGGAGCCTTCTTTGTAACGCAGGGTTTTAAATGGAATTGCGAACTCCGCCATCCAGTAGTCTTCGTAGCGTTTGGCTGCCGAGAACCAGCGGTTATCCCACGAAAGATCAAAATCATCCTGAGAAGCACCCCCATTGGAAATTAGCCCCTCTCGTTGTACACCATAAGGGTTGATTCCGAAGATAAAAGCAGTAGTTTGATCCTGGAATGGATCAATGATAAAGGAAAACTGATCGTTACCCGGTCCACGAAAATCGCGGCGGAGGGAAGGGGTAACGTAGTAGTTACCCTCGGCAGTAGCGTAGCACTTCACGCCTACGTACAGGAACTTGTCGTCGTAGGCAAGCCGAACTTCACTGGGTGCTACGGTGCGCGAAGTATCCATCGGAAAGTTTTGCCAGAAACCGTCCGACATCTCGGCTTCCTGCCAGGTGGCCTCGTCCAGTACCCCGTCTAGTTTAATAGGTGAAGTGGCTTTTTTTATGTGCAACTGCCGCTGAGCCTTTTGCGCATGGGTGATAAATGACAACAGAAAAAATAGTGCAAATACTGCCGAAAAACTTACTTTGAATAGCGACTTCAACTTCTAGAGCAAAATATTATTTGGGAAAAATAGCGGTACCCCTCGGAATCTACGTGGGTAAAATGCGATATTACGACTTTTTTATTTGTATTCAACTTTAATATTTGGTATCAGGTTTAAATCCTATTCATTTTCTACTAACTTCGCATCAATTTGGCCGAAAAATAATTGAGGGTCTGTGATCTCTACTGAGACTTTTTGTAGTAAAGATGCGTAAGATAGTACCATTCGTATTTTTAGTATTGATTCAGTGTACGCAGGCTGAGGAACCTGCCACCCTATTGGATGAATATTACTCGGCACAGGAGATCAATGATCTGAGAAAATTATCGGCTTTTGTTGAAGAGCAAATAACTAAAGATTGTGAGCTTTCATCCCAAGAATGTATTGGTCTGTATTTTATCAGCTTCAAAAATACCAAAGCGGCGGGCCCAGTAGAACTGAACATAGACAAACGTCGACAACGAGAACTCTTAGAGAGCATAGATAAAAATCTGTTCAGCGATATATGGGACTTTTGCACGGATAGGCAAGGAACTGAATATCTTTGTGCTAATGATAAGGGCAAATTTGCTCGGCTGCTCAAAAGAATTTCAGAAGGAAACAGTCAGCTAAAACTGTATGGCGAAGCCTTTTTTGCTACTAGTGATTTTAGTCCGTCTATGACCGGAACACTACTTAAATACCCCGAGAGTTTCAATTTTGAATATGAGCTTGAGTTTATACTTGCTGCTATTCATTTGTTGACGATTAACATAACTGAAGAGCCATATCATAAAATGTAATAAGCAATAACATTCGTACTAAATATCAATTATTACCTGTCCATTATCAATTTTCAACTATAAACCAACTCCTACCCTATGCCTCGAGATACCAGTATTAAGTCCATTTTAATTATTGGAAGCGGCCCCATTATTATTGGTCAAGCTTGTGAGTTCGATTATTCCGGTTCTCAGGCCGCTCGCTCCCTGCGGGAAGAAGGAATTAAGGTATCGCTCATCAACTCCAATCCGGCTACCATCATGACCGATCCCATTACGGCCGATGATGTGTACCTAAAACCACTGGAGAAAAAATACATTATTGAGATTCTAAAGAAGCATCAGGAGGAAGGACTACCTTTTGATACGGTACTACCTACGATGGGAGGGCAAACCGCTTTGAACCTGGCTATTGACTGCGATAAGGCAGGAATCTGGGAGAGATTTGGGGTGCGAATGATCGGGGTAGATGTTAATGCTATCGAGACTACTGAAGACCGAGAGAAATTCCGGTTGAAAATGCACGAGTTGGGAGTCGGGGTTTGTAAGGGGCGTATTGCTACCTCCTTCTTACAAGGAAAAGAAATTGCCCAGGAAATTGGTTTCCCTTTAGTGATACGCCCATCGTATACGCTGGGTGGTTACGGCGGCGGGTTTGTGAATGATGCTAGCGAATTTGATAAGGCCCTGAATGCTGGTCTACATGCCTCGCCCGTACACGAAGTACTGGTGGAACAAAGCATTTTGGGCTGGAAGGAGTACGAACTGGAATTGCTACGTGATAATGCCGGCAACATGATCATCATTTGCTCGGTAGAGAACTTTGATCCGATGGGCGTTCATACTGGCGACTCTATTACGGTGGCTCCGGCCATGACATTGCCCGACACGGTGTATCAGCAGATGCGCGACCTGGCTAAGATTATGATCAACGGGATTGGTGAGTTTGCTGGGGGCTGTAATATTCAGTTCTCGGTGAATCCTGAAGACGATTCTATCATTGGTATCGAGATCAATCCGCGGGTATCGCGCTCTTCGGCTTTAGCCTCTAAAGCTACCGGCTACCCTATTGCCAAAATTGCGGCTAAACTAGCCATTGGCTACACCCTAGATGAACTGAAGAATCAGATTACCGGAACTACTTCGGCTTTCTTTGAACCGGCGCTGGACTACGTAATTGTGAAGATTCCGCGCTGGAATTTTGCTAAGTTCGATGGGGCCGATCCGCACTTAGGCTTACAAATGAAATCGGTAGGTGAGGCGATGGGCATTGGGCGAAACTTCCAGGAGGCTTTGCAGAAAGCTTGTCAGTCGCTAGAGATTAAGCGGAATGGATTAGGAGCGGATGGCAAAGAAGAAACGAACCAGCAGAAGATTCTGGAAGTACTAGAGCACCCTAGCGATGACCGCTTGTTCCGTATCTACGATGCTTTCAAACTAGGCATCTCATTTACTACTATTAGTAAGCTTACCAAGATCGATCCCTGGTTCTTGCGGCAGATTGAGGAGTTGATTGAGGTGGAAAAAGAAATCCAGAAATATTCGCTGGATACCCTACCGGCCGATGTGATGCGCGAAGCCAAAGAGAAAGGCTACGCCGACCGGCAGATTGCCCACTTACTGGATTGTCTGGAGAGCGAAGTACACAGCAAGCGGAAGGAAATGGGTATTAACCGGGTATACAAGCTAGTAGATACCTGCGCCGCTGAGTTTGAAGCTCAGACTCCCTACTACTATTCTACCTTCCAACAGGAGAACGAGTCTATCTCCACCGATCGGAAGAAAATTGTGGTACTGGGCTCCGGGCCTAACCGCATTGGACAAGGCATTGAGTTTGATTACTGCTGTGTACACGGAGTGCTAGCGGCGAAGGAGATGGGCTACGAAACCATCATGATCAACTGTAATCCCGAAACGGTTTCCACCGATTTTGATATTGCCGACAAGCTCTACTTTGAGCCGGTTTTCTGGGAGCATATCTACGACATTATTCAGCACGAGAAGCCCGAAGGAGTAATCGTGCAGTTGGGGGGACAAACCGCCCTGAAACTGGCCGAAAAACTTGACCGCTACGGCATTCCGATTATTGGTACCAACTACCAATCGTTGGATTTGGCTGAAGATCGGGGTCGCTTTTCTACCTTACTGAAGGAAAATGACATCCCGTATCCCGAATTTGGAACTATCTCCGATGCCGAATCAGCCTTAGAACTATCCAAGGACATTGGATTTCCGCTGCTGGTGCGCCCTTCCTACGTGTTAGGAGGACAGAGTATGAAAATTGTGATTAACGAGCACGAGTTGGAAGAGCACGTGGTCAACATCCTGAATGAAATGCCGGGTAACCATATTCTGCTCGATCACTTTCTGGAAGGAGCGATTGAAGCTGAAGCTGATGCCATTTGCGACGGAGAAGACGTGTATATCGTCGGCATTATGCAGCATATTGAACCGGCTGGTATCCACTCCGGCGATTCCTACGCAGTGCTGCCGCCCTACAACTTGGGCGACTTTGTGATGCAGCAGATTGAGATGTACACTAAGAAGATCGCTCTAGCCCTAAATACCGTTGGCCTCATCAATATTCAGTTTGTGATCAAGGATGATAAGGTGTATGTGATTGAAGCGAATCCGCGAGCCTCACGCACCGTGCCGTTCATCTGTAAAGCCTACAAGGAACCCTACGTCAATTACGCTACCAAGATTATGCTAGGCGGGAAGAAGGTGAAGGATTTTGACTTCCAGCCTCAGAAACACGGCTACGCCATCAAGGTGCCGGTTTTCTCCTTCCATAAGTTCCCCAACGTAAACAAGGAGCTCGGTCCCGAAATGAAATCTACCGGCGAAGCTATCTACTTCATAGACGATCTGCTGGACGATTATTTCCTCAACATCTACAGCGAACGTAATCTGTACTTGAGCAAGTAGGTAATACGGTATTGACTACTGTAGACATATTCTAGCTATTTTAGGCTGATTTATGACTAATCCCCATCCCTAAAAACTATAGTTATTTACTCTCGATTTCATATGAGTACTTCAATAAACCTGGTTAGTCGAAGAAATTTTGTTACCCAACTTGGACTTGGATTGGCAGGTATTTTGGCTGGATGTAATGGATCATCTCAGCCCAAACGGATTTTAGTACGATCCTCCTGGCAGACCGTTAATATTGGGGATATTGCTCATACACCAGGGTTATTGAGGATTATTGAAACTTACCTTCCCGATGTTGAGGTGTACCTATGGGCTAGTAAACTGGACAACGGAGTGGATCGACTTTTAGCTACCAGTTTTCCGAAATTGAAAATCATTGATGGAGAAAAGGCCTTGCAACAAGCATTCAAAACCTGTGACTTCTTGTTGCATGGTTCTGGTGCTTCTCTGGTTGCTGAAAGAGATGTTGTGCGCTGGTACCAGGAAACTGGGAAGCCCTACGGCTTTTATGGCATAACGTTCCCTCCTCAAAAGTCACATAAGACCAATCCGGAGCCAGCAGATGTCTTAGCAAAATCTGTCGGGGTATTGAGCAAGGCAGACTTTGTATTCTTTAGGGATTCAAAATCTTTGGCATTTGCCAAAGAACTGGGCTGCACCTGTCCGGTTATGCAATTTGGTCCGGACGCGGCTTTTGCCTGTGACCTGAGAGATGATGATCTAGCCTTGTCTTTTCTGTCAGAACATGGATTAGAAGCTGGAAAGTACCTCTGCTGTATTCCGAGATTACGTTATACCGCCTTCTGGGGGATTCCTTCCATGAATGGGACCAAAGATGAGATCAAACATGCCCGGAATGAAGAAATGAAAGAGCATGACCATGCACCACTTCGAGAAGCAATAGTAAAAATTGTGCAACAAACTGATCTAAAGGTCTTGATTTGCCCGGAGGATCAGACCCAAATGCAGGTAGGTAAAGAAATGCTCTATGACAAATTACCTGATGAGGTGAGAACAAGGGTCGTATGGCGACCAGATTACTGGTTAACCGGAGAAGCTATCAGTACCTATGTACGTAGTGTTGGACTCTTTGGAAATGAGATGCATTCGCCAATTTTCTGTGTTGGGCATGGAGTACCGGCTATCGTTTGTCGCTGGGCCGAACAAACTACCAAGGGCTATATGTGGGAAGATATTGGCTTGGGTGATTGGTTATTTGATTTGGATGACGAATCTCAAGTACAGCTAGTAGTACCAAAGGTTCTGGAGATGGCAAAGAATCCTGAAGAATTCAAAGCAAAAGCGTTGAAAGCGAGTGAAACGGTCAAAGATAAGCAAGAAGAAACCATGGTTATTCTGGCTGAAGCCTTGAAATAAGAAAAGCACGCAACACTTTGTGTAGGTATTAGCGAGGAAGTGCTGAATTTCAAAGTTCTCAACCCACTCAAAATTCATTACAGTTTGATAGTAATTATCACGCTATCCCCTACTTCTCATACAATTTACCAATACGTGGGTGGTTATTTAGTTGAGAGAGAGAAAGCATGATGTTATTCATACCCATGAGCTTCCGCATAAGAACGAAACCGAGGGCAGGGATATCATACAGTATCAGTGTGATATAACTTGGTAATGAGGTGATTAGAAACTGCTATTTCAGCTACTCTGTTCGATTAGCAAACAGCAAAACCATAATTAAGATGTCAACATTTCTTTCATTCTTACTAGTCCTCTTTTCAATATCAATAAACGTTGCAGTATCTCAAAGCAATTTTCAACGTAGCTTCTCCGGTAGGAACCTATAAAGAAAATATACGGATTGATTTTGAGGATGAAAATGGGAATAAAGCGTCTCTACCTATTTCAATAATTAAAGGGAAAACAGAAGGGGCAGTATTCACTATTGTTGAAAGAAATAATAAACGGGTTGTTCTCCAGGTGGATATTTTCACCGGGTTATAAAAAATACAGAACTCTTCTACCGCTTCAACAATTTCCGATTAATTAAAGCCTCCATGACCGACTCCCGGTAGTGGCGGCTGATAGGGATGATTTGTTGACCAATGAAAATTTGATTTCCCTCTACGGAGGAGATTTTATCTTTGGCTACCAGATACGACTTATGGGTTTGGATAAATTGTTCATCAGGTAAGCGTTCGGCGACACTTTTCAGCGTAACCAGTGTCATGTACTTATCCCCTTCGGTATGAATGACTACATAGTTCTGCATGGCTTCTACGTATCGAATATCGCGCAAAGCAATCTTCTCATATTTGTGATCTACTTTCACAAAAAAGTAATCATCTTTTGCTTCGCTGGAGGTGACTGGAACATTCTCGGCTACTGTAACTGAGTTAGCCGCTCGCTGCTGGAGTTGCCACTGAGCTTTCGCTTTATTTGCGGCTTGATAGAAGCGATCAAAGGTGATCGGCTTAAGCAGATAGTCCAGCACATCAAGTTGGTAGCCCTCCAATGCATACTGCGGGTAAGCCGTAGTCAGAATAATGATTGGCGGATTTCGGATGGTTTTTAGAAAGTCTATACCGTTGAGCTTGGGCATTTGCACATCCAGAAAGATCAAATCTACTGTGTGTTGATCAAGCAGTGTTCCAGCTTCTAGCGGCGATTCACACTCTCCTACCAGATTGAGAAAATCTAGTTCTTGAACGTACCCAGCTAGTCCCTCCCGAGCCAGTGGTTCGTCATCTACTACCAGACAATTAATTTTCATGAAGGTCAATGGTCAGTTCCACCGAGTAGGTTTCGTTTTGACTGCTAATTTGCAGGGCGTGCTGCTGGGGATACAGCAAATCCAAGCGACGCTTTACATTGGTTAAGCCAATACCGCCGTAGTACACTGCATCTCGGGCTTTGGGCTCGGCTGGTTCCTGTGAGTTTTCTACTGTAAACTGAATCTGCTTCTCCCGCTGGGCTAGCGAGATTCGGATATAGTTCTCTTGCTGCTTTCCTTTGGATACGTGCTTAAACGCATTCTCTACAAAGGGCATGAGAATGAACGGGGCAATCTGCGCTCCGTTCACATTTTCACTTACATCTAGGGCAACCGAAACGTTTTTGTTAACGCGCAGCTTTTCTAGAGCTATAAAGTTGGCTAAGTAATGTACCTCCTTCTTAAGTGGGATTTGTGGTTCGTTGCACTCATAAAGCTGATAGCGAAGCAAGTCGGAGAATTTGGACAATGTAGCCGTAGCCATCTTAGAATCCTTCTCAATCAGAAAATGAATAGAGTTAATGGTATTAAACAGGAAGTGAGGATTGAACTGCGAACGGAGAAACTTCAATTCAGTCTCTAATTTTTCCTTCTCTAGTGCCTGAGTTCGCTTCTGGTCTTTCAGATAATCCTTCGCCAACTTAACAATCATCACCGCTACAACAGCAGTGAATGCATTACATACCATGATTCCTAAGAACTCCGAATACGTTCCTTTAAACCAAGCGGCTATTTGCCAACTTTCATTGAAAAATGATAGAACAATGTAATAACCCAAACCACTTAGCAAGGAAGCTATCAGTACGCACACTAAAAAACTTAATATGTACTGAAAATAGCGTCTTCGCTTTAGATAGGCTGGGATCAGATAATAAACGTTAGGATAAGCCCCGGCGGCATAACCAAGCGAAGAGACAAGCATTAAAAGAGCGTTTCCTGTACTGAATAGGTTCTTAGGACTAAACAGTACACTCCAAAATAAATGATACCCCGCCCAAAACACAATATGATGTAATTTGTACCGAACAATCAGTCGGTATGCTTCCGACTCTTTCCAACGAGATAATAAATCACTCATACTTGCAAAATTGCTTTAAGTAAGGTAGTGAAACAACTTTGGTTGACCAAATGCACTCCATGGCTGACAAGACGCAAATGGTAGAGGGGGAAAGGTAATAGGTTTAGGTTGAAGGCACAAAAGTACCTAAGAATGCTATTTTCTGCACCTTCTACCCTCAACCCTCTACCTTTCTATCCCGTTGTCAACACCCCACCGCATCTGGTCAACTAAGTTTCTCCTTCACCGGGTAGACTACGTTCTTTGAAGCATTCAATCACCAAAAATTTATCTAATCATGAATGCTTCATCTCAATTCCGAATTACTATACTTTTTGTTTTACTCACTTTTACGCTGTCCGCTTCGGCTCAGATGAGTTCAGAAGTACAGCAGCTTTTTTATCAGGGTTACCTTACCACTGCTAAAGCTCCCTGGGAACAGGCAATGGAAAAAATTAAGCAGGATAATACCCTTGACGAAACCCAAAAGCTACACGCTACCACCGAAGCTCAGTGTGGGTTGCTGATGTACGCATTTGCCAATCAAGACGAGGCGGCTTACGAAGCCGTCGCCGATGAATTGGAAGAAAACCTAAACGTTTTATTAGAAGAAAATCCAAAAGATGCCACAGCATTGGCGAAAATGGCTCAACTCTACGGAGCTACAATGGGCTTTGAAAGCTGGAAAGCCATGTACCTTGGTTCAAAAAGCGAGAAGCTAGTGAACCGTGCTATAAAAGCCGAACCAGAAAATGCGAATGCTTGGGTGGAACGCGCCAACGCCCGCCTATTTACCCCTGCCATGTTCGGTGGCGATATTGACGAAGCCGTAGAGTGCTTTGAGAAGGCGATTCAGTACTACGAAGCTCAACCAGACTATGCTAAAAACTGGCGCTATCTGAACGCCCTAGCCTGGCTTGGACAAGCTCAGCAGAAAGCCGAACAGCCGTCGGAAGCCATCGCAACCTACCAAAAAGCATTGGAAGTAGAGCCGGGTTTCGGTTGGGTGAAGTACAAACTTATGCCCCAAGTCATCGCTCAATCCTCAAGTAAGTAATAGCCAAATGATCCTGCCTTATCCCCCTTGAAAAAGGGGGGTGGGGGGATTTAGACAAACTTCCCTTTTCCCAAACCATACTCATTTTTATCTCCTGTCCCATGAAATTCCGTGTCCTCGCCTTTATTTTCTTCTTGTCATCTACCTTTTCTTTCGCTCAAAGCCCAATCACTGTTCAGGGGCAGGTGGTGGATGCAACTACGCAAGAGTTGTTAGTCGGGGCAAATGTCTACCCACTGTCAGACTGGCAACGAGGCACTAGTACCAACGATGAAGGAAAGTTTACCCTAGAAGTTTCTGCTAGTGACACGTTAATGATCACCTTCATTGGTTATGAAGCTCAGTTGGTTCCCGCTACTGAAGGCGAACTTTTGGTGAAGCTAACCGCGAATGTGCAGAATATGGAGACCGTTACGGTAGAAGCGTCTAGCTTAGTAGCCGAAGAGTTTAGCATTAAAAAGATCGAGCAGTTAGAAATTTACATGAACCCTAATGCTAAGGCCGATCCACTTCTAGCCGTAAACTCCCTTCCAGCGGCTACTACACTAGATGAATCGGCTAGTATTAGTCTACGAGGCAGCAGTCCGGCGCAAACGGGTATTTTCATGAATGATGTGCCAATTTACGATGCAGTGCGGTTTGCCCAGCTCAACGGCATTGGTACGTTTAGTATTTTTAATACCGCACTGATCAAGCAACTACAGGTATTTCCCAGCAATCCACCCTTAGAGTTTGGAAATACCTCCGCTGGGCTGATTTCTTTACAAACCGTTGAGGGGGTTCCCGAACGGGCAAGCGTTAACGCAGCTATTTCCCCGGCAAATGTTGGGATTTATGCTAGCTTACCCACCGGGTCAGCTTCAGCGGTTTCATTGTTTAGTAATTATCAGCCGTCAGGTATTCTTCAGGCGATGAATTCCCGTGCGTTGCAAGATCTGAAGTACTTTCACACCCTAGACTTTGGAGCGCATTACTTTCACCAACTGAATGAAAAAACAAGTCTAAAAATATTCAACTACGCAGTCAGTGAAGGCTATCGCTTCGCGAGTCGGCACCCTTCGGGAGATGATACCTTTCAGCAGGAAAAGTGGCGCAATTTTACCATTGCCAATCTACGAACTCAGTACGAGCATTCGCTGCTGACTTTCAACGGTGGGTTCAGTATCAGCGAGATGGGCTTCTCAGTAGGTAACCTGGATATTGATACTCAAAACCGAGACGTTTACCTCTCAGCCAATTACACCCGCTTCTGGAATACCTGGACGTTGAAAACCGGATTTACCTACGACGACCGTCAGGCGAATGCCTCAGGTGAAGCTCCAATATTTGGCTACGCCCGAGCCCCTCAACACCCTACCAATTCATTTGAAAGCCAAACTCAGGTGCGCGTACCTGAGGGCTACGTCTACGGAAAGTATCAACCCAGTCAACGTTGGACGTTTGGGCTAGGACTTCGGAAAAATGTGCCAATTAACGATCAGCCCGATTATTTGAGTTATCAGTTTAATACGCACTACCAAATGGCAAAACATCAGACTCTGACATTTTCAGTCGGGCGGTACCACCAACAAGTGATTCCTCAATCAGAGTCAGCCGCTAGTTTCTACCGTAGCGATCAGCTCTCACTTGACTATCGGTACCAGAGGAAAGGGAAAACACTGTCTCTAGCCGTTTTCTATAAAGATAGTCGCCCAGATGAAGTGCAGGAAGAAACCTATGGAGCAGAAGCTGCTGCCGATATTCGCTGGTCACCCAAATTGAGAACCCAAATCTCGTATACCTACCTGAACGCTACCGTGCAGGAAGATGAAGCCTCATTCCCAACACCCTACGACCTGAACTACTTTATACGAGGGAGCTTTACTTACAAGCTAAACTCGCAGTGGTCGTTAAGCAGCATCTTTATTCATCGGCAAGGCACATTATATCAACCCGTTGTAGATCGCCTCTGGAATTCTGATTTAGAAGTGTTCGCACCGACCTATGCCTCCGCTAATCAAGCCCTACGATTACCTGATTACAACGTGATGGACCTGAGCATCAGTCGGATATGGCCTCTATCAGAAAAACTGTCAGCGGTAGCTTTTGGCAACATTAATAATGTGCTCAATCACCGCAATGTGCGGAACATCAACTATAATCAGGATTATTCCCAGCCTTTTAATGAGTTGTTCTCCCAGCGCATCTTTTACGCTGGGATCATAATACAGTGGCAGTAAATTTAGGTGTTAGTGTATTATGGTGTTTACATAACTCGAACGAACATAAACGCTATTTTGCGGTAAACTCAATGCACGAACACATTAACACCATAACACATGAATACTTTGACATGAAACTTGTATATTGGTTAGCTAGTTAAATAAATAGACTATCTCCACTATGCTGAAGTTTATTATCATTGCCATTCTATTTATATACGTTGTCTACAAAGCCAGCGATTTCATTCTCCGTATGATTGATAGCGTAACCGGAGGGCGGCGGGTAAAATCCAACCAGCGAAATCATAATTTTGGCCCGGAGTACCGCCGTCAGCAACGTCGCCAATATCGGAAACCACAAAATGGTAATGTCAACGTTGATTACATTCCCGAAGACCAAAAGAAGAAAAAAGGTCCTACGACCGAGGATTTTAAAGGCGGCGACTACGTAGACTATGAAGAGATAAAATAGGTAACTGGTTCAGGGCTTTTTTGTCAATCTTATTTACCCCGGCGGTATATCAGCACCTCATCGTTATTTCGAGCTACCAGCATCACCGGTCTCTGACCAACTGGCAGAATTACTGCATCTCTAACCTCCCCTTTTATATTAATGCCTGACATAGCGGAAGAAACGGGACGAAATCTTTTTTTTCCCATTCCGGTTAGAAACACCCCTCGGCTTGCGTCGTGACGGCCTACCTGCGGTTTCAGTGCGTAGAAGTTTCCTCCCAGCCAGATGTCAGCGTGGCCATCATCATTCCAGTCGTTTACGGCAATAGCAAATACCGGTGCCACCTGCGCTTCAACCGGCAGAGCCTGTAACGAAAATTGAGTCCCTTCATTCCAGAGAACCGCACTCTGTAGGTATTCAGCCTGGTAAGCGATTGAAGCTTCGCGGGTATTGGCGGGAAATAACGACTCGTAGGTCTGACTGGAGTAGTCTTCGTACTTCAGAATCTGCTTACGCAGGTTAGGTAGCTGTTGGGTAATTTCCATCTTGGTAGCAAACGGGTAGGCCTGATTATCCTGAGGCGGATACCAGTTAAGAATAAATTCGCTTTTGTTATTCTGATCAAAATCGTTGACGAACATGGTAACTGGCTTTTGCGGAGACGCTTTAAACTTGGTGTTCAGCCCCCAGTTACCCAGTACAAAATCGGTATCACCGTCCTGATCTAGGTCGGCGGCTTCTACCCGGGTCCACCAGCCGTTGCTGTTAGGTAATACCTGAGCCTGACCTAACCGCCCTTGGTTGTTCTTAAAAATAGTGATTCCCATCCAGTCTCCTACTACTACCAGATCCTGGTCCTGGTCGCCGTCAGTGTCAGTCCAGACCGCATCGGTTACCATTCCCACTCCGGCTAGCGATTCGGGCGTAGCGTCCTGCCATCTACCCTGATCGTTTAACAGTAAAAAGCTGCGGGGCGGCAAACCGTAATTTCCCGGAGTGCATCGTCCGCCAAGGAACAGATCAATATCACCATCAGCATCAAAATCGTTAGCCTCTATGGTGGAGAAGTTTCCGACAACGGGTGGTATCTGGTTATTATCCAGGGTAAAGTTGCCTCGCCCATCATTCGTAAAGTAGCGCAGCGTGAATTGTTGGCTGCCTCGCTGATATTCGTTGCCACCGGCCCCTAGTATCAAATCCAGATCGCCATCGCCATCGTGATCAAACAATGCGCCGCTGCTGCTCTCAAAGCCTTTAGTAGCCTGAAAATCGGCTACTTTCACGGAGCGGAACTTACTGTCAGGGGTTTGTACGAACAGTTTATCCTCATCGTCAATGGCACCTAACAGAATAAAATCGTCTCGTTCATCCCCGTTTACATCCCCGGTAACTATCCGGGGGCTTTCGGTAGAGAGCATCCGCCACAGCAGAATTTCGTGGTCAAAATCGTTGTAGGCATTCTCCTGATGCCGAGCTTTCCCTTGAATTAGCTCTTTACTCACTTCGGCAAAGGCCGGAGGTGGGCTATTTAGCTGTAAGGATGGCGTATCGGCAGCCTCAGCGTGCTTCAATGTGATAGTTTGATTCGCCGGAACCCGGGCGAGGGTTTGGCGTTTGCCATCGGGCCACACTACTTCTAATTGATCTATCACTTCCGAAGACCCTAGCCCAAAAATTAAGTGTGGTTCTACGCTGCTCTCAAACCCTCGGGTGGTGTAGTTTTCTAGCATCTGTTGGCCAGCTTTGGTGCGTAGCGTTACCTTGGCGCCAATGCCAAAGGGGTTTTCGGCATATCCACTGAACTTAATTTTGAGATAGTTGTTCGTAGTGTGCTCGGCTTCGTTCCGGTATACAAAAGCAGACATATTTACGTTATTCACCACCAAATCCAGATCACCATCGTTATCCAGATCGCCGTAAGCCGCTCCGTTACTGAAAGATGGTTGGGCCAGGCCTAGTGCTTCGGCCTGATTGCTGAACTGGAAGTTGCTCTGATTAGTGAAAGCAAAGTTCTTGATGGGATTAGAGGGCATCTGCTCAATGAGTACCGGATAATCTACTTCTTCCTTTAGCGCAATATTCCGGAAGACGTCGATGTTTGCTAGAAAGACAAGGAAATCC
>CAKZYJ010000346.1 GCA_937884755.1 uncultured Flammeovirgaceae bacterium | reverse complement strand
AGTTTGGTTCATCTTATTTGCTGGATAACCTCATCGTAGACAGTTTGCATTTCTGGAGACAGACTACGGTATATATCGTCGCGTGCTTTCTCAATAAAGGCTGCTTTATCTACTTCAATAAATTCCATACCGGCTGCTTCTAATTCACGCTTCACGCTGCGGCTTCCCTCCAGAAAAAGCTGATGTTCGTACTGCTGCATATCCCGGGCAGCCTCCAGAAAGATTTCTTTAAGATCATCAGGAAAGCGCTGAAACTGCTTTTCACCAATGACCGGATAGACCCAGCTTATGACGTGAGCAGTCAGGTTCACGTACTGCTGCACTTCAGCAAACCCGCCAGCTTTGATGGTTGCCAAGGGGTTCTCCATCGCCTCGATGGTGCCCTGCTGTAGCGAAATAAATACTTCTGAATAAGCCATCGGAGTAGGTTTGGCCCCTAAGGCCTGCCAGGCGGTGACGAAAGAAGGCACGCTGGGTACGCGCACAATCAACCCGTTTAGTTCGTCGGGGTGGCGAATGGGGCGGTTGGAAGTAAGATGGCGGGCTCCCGCTTCAAAGTAGCCGACAATTCGCAGTCCGGTTTTCTCCCGAATTTCTTCCTCAATTCTTTTCCCCACCGGGCCGTTAATCAACGTCTGCATATCGGCAGAATCCCGCAGCAGAAAGGGTAATTCGCAGAAAGCAGCTATCTCAATCCAATTGTTAAGCAAAGAACCCGTCACCGCCATATCAATCACCCCGGCCTGAATCAGACGAATGGCTTCAATCTCTTTGGCCATTTGTTCTGCCGGATAGGTTTCCAGTTTAATACGTCCGCCAGATCGTTCCCACAATATCTCTTCAAAATACTGAAAGGCTTTGGTCTGGGTATGCTGCTCGTTGGTGAGCAAGCTGGCCCTTAGCAGAAACTCTGGCTCCCGAGAATCAGTACGCTGGCAGCTAACGAAAAGGCTAGCAAGTAAGGTAAACAAATGGAGCGGGAGTAGTTTCATTTATTCATCATTTCCGCGTAGATGTAGTATACTCCGTACCGCTCTCCATTTTCAACAAAGTCGGCTCGGAGCAGTGTTTTGCCCTTCGGTAGTTCCAGTTCAAAGGCTACTTCTTCCGCAGCAGGCAGAATAGTTTTTTCGTATTCCTGGTCAAACAACTCAATACGCACTTTCTCTGGGGAGATACTTTCGTACTCAAATTCACGCTTGGGATGTTTGAGTGGCTTGCCCGTGATGGCTCCCGGATATTCTTCCGGCCAGCGTCTACAGCTAATCCGGTACTTTCCAGGTTGGGCAATGGCAATAGCGTGGGTGTTATTTTTGTTTTTTACTCCCCAGGCAATTTGCTCGGGCTTCCACAGCGGACCATCATCCCCCACCGCGTGCTGAATAGTAAACGTGGTCAGCTGTTGCTGATCACTACCAATAATGGCATACGGAAGCGCCTGGTATTCTTCCCGTTGCCGGGCTTCGGCTATAAATTCTTTATTTTCTTTTAGCAGACTTTCTACTACTTCGGGGTGTTGCTCCGCCAAATTATTTTCCTGAGCCCGATCCTGCTGAACGTTGTACAGGGCCTGACCGTCTATTAATCGCCAGTCTTCCTTCATCAGACAAGTCTGGTCTATATTCAGGGGGGGGCGCCAATCCTGCCGATGGTGAACAAAAACGGTTCTAGCTGGTAAGCTACCGGAGGTATCAGAAAATAAACCCGAAAAGTCTAGGCCGTCCAGCGGTAAGTCGTCCGGTAGCTTTATCTGACACCAACTCGCTAAGGTCGGAAATAAGTCAACGTGGGTTAGCAGGTTGTCGATATCTCGCCCCCCCTGAATTCCGGCCTGAGGCCAACGGATAAAGAAGGGCACCCGATGGCCTCCTTCCAGTTTATCCCCCTTATTTCCCCGGTAGCCCTGATTATACCCTAGCTGCTCTTTTTCGTAAAAGCCAAACTGGGTACCGTTATCCGAACAAAAGATCAGTATGGTATTTTCCGCCAAGCCAGTGGCTTTCAGTAAGCTATCCAGGCGACCGAAGTTTTCATCGATATTCGTAATCATCCCATAGTATTCGGCACTAGGAATTTGAGAACCTTCCAAATGCTCGTACGGCTGAGAATACTTTTCGGCAACAATTAGTGGTGCATGAGGAGCATTAGTAGGTAAATAAATGAAAAAAGGTTCTTTTTGGTGTTGAAGAATGAACTGATTGGCTTCTTCAAACCAAACGTCAGTGCAGTATCCCTCAAACTGAGTTGGTTCATTATTGACCAGATACACATCATTAAAGTAAGAATTGCCCCAATAATCGGAAATCTCCCCCACTCCCCCCGAGTTATGGTGTACGGCATGGTCGAAACCGCAATCGGTGGGGCGGGCTGGGTAGTTATCACCCAGGTGCCACTTGCCGAACATTCCGGTAGTGTAGCCATTTTGTTGAAATACTTCGGCGATAGTCGGTGAGCTATGATGCAGGGATGCCCGCCCCTTGAAAGTAGCCCAGGCCCCGTTGTGAATCGGGTACTGCCCCGTGACGATGGCGGCGCGGGTTGGTGTGCATAGCGGACTGACATGAAAATTAGTAAGCCGCACCGATTTCTGGTAAAACTTATCCAGGTTAGGGGTTTTGATCCAGGGATTTCCGTGACAACTCATATCGCCAATTCCCTGATCGTCGGTCATCACCAGAATTACATTGGGTAGTTAACCAGAAGTACTTGAACTACCATAAACCAAGAATCCAATTGATAAATGCAGCAGTATTAGGGCGATGGTCTTACTCAACA
>CAKZYJ010000345.1 GCA_937884755.1 uncultured Flammeovirgaceae bacterium | reverse complement strand
ATCAGGGAATGGTATATCTTGACAATGCCGCTACCACTCAAAGGCCTGCTTCAGTCATTGAAACTTTGGATAGATTCCACCATCAAGAAAATGCCTCAATTCGTAGGGGAGTCTACCAATTATCGGCGCAGGCCACCCGAAACTTTGATGCTGCCCGAACAAAAGTTGCTCAATTTGTGCATGCTCCTAATGATAAATGTATTGCATTTACTTCCGGTACTACCGAATCGGTGAACGTGGTGGCTCGGTCTATCATTGGCCCAAAGATGAAGGCAGGAGATAATATTGTAGTTTCGTTAATGGAGCATCACGCTAATTTTATTCCCTGGCAAATACTCTGTCAGGAAAAAGGTGCCGAACTGAGAATTATTCCGTTGACCGATAAGGGTGAACTACGGTTGGAGGAACTAGAGTATCTTATTGACGACTATACTGCCTGTGTAGCAATTGTGCATATATCCAACACGCTAGGCACCATCAATCCGGTGGAAGAAATTGTCAGCGTGGCTCATCAGAAAAATATTCCGGTACTGGTAGATGCTGCCCAAAGTGCTGCCCTGTATCCCATGAATTTGGAGGAACTAGGTTGTGATTTCTGGGTAGCCTCAGGACATAAAATGTTTGGTCCATTCGGAGTAGGAATTTTGTACGTACATCCGCGGTTTCACAATCAGGTGCAGCCCTACAATTACGGTGGTGGAATTATCCGGGCGGTAACCACCGAGCGGACGGATTTTCTACCGTATCCCTACAATCTTGAGTCCGGAACCCCCAATGTGTCGGGAGTGATTGGTCTAGGTGCTGCAATTGATTTTTTACAAACTCTTGACAGACAGAAACTGGTCAGCAATTTGCACAAATTAACTCAATACGCTCGGAAGCAACTCTCATCTATCCCTGAAGTTTTAATTTTCGGCCAACCCAAGAAGGCGAGTAGTTTGCTTTCCTTTAGTATGGAAGGTATGCATCCTCACGATATTGCTACATTTCTGAACGACGATCAGGTGGCAGTACGGGCCGGTCAGCACTGTACTCAACCACTGCTGGATTATTTTGGGTTGCCGGCTACGGTGCGGGCATCATTCAGTATTTACAATACCCAGGAAGATGTGGATACCCTAACCGAATCGCTCAAATTCATAAAAGCGCTGTGGGCATGAAGAAAGAAGAACTACGACAATTATTTAAAGAAAAAATACTGCCCCACCAGCGTTCTCCTTACCATTTCGAGTCTATCAGTTCCCCTTCAGAAGAAGTATTAGCCTATAACCCCTTCTGCGGCGATAAATTTACCCTCCAACTACAAAAGGAGGGAGAAGATATTGATAAAGCCTATTTCCAGGGTTTTGGCTGCGCCATTTCTCAAGCATCCACATCTATTCTATTACAACGAATTGAAGGAAAAACCGAAAGAGAGATCATCAATTACTTGAAAATGTTTCTAGAAAACTTGGAGCACGGAACACTAACTGATGACGAAGAACTGAACGTCTTAATCCACCTCAATAGCTTCGATGGCCGCGAAGACTGCATTACCCTCGCCTGGAAAGTCCTTCTAGAGCATTGGAACCAGTAATAAGTAGTGAAATTCTTGCTTGTTGGCAGCGATTCATCTCTCTAATGTTACATATTAGTAATATTTCTCAAGATTACGCTCACTGTTAGCATTGATCACAAAATGTTATTATTATTGAATTTGGGATATTGATAAATTCTACTATGCTACAAACACTTACCAAAACAATTATCGGTATTTTTCTAATTGGCTTAAGTACTGAACTGCTGGCGCAAGATGCCAAGTTGCTGGAAGGAATGGATTATCGGCCAGTAGGCCCTATGCGAGGTGGACGGGTCACTACCGTGACGGGTATTCCCGGTCAACCCAACGTATTTTATATGGGTAGCACCGGCGGCGGGGTCTGGAAAACTACCGACTACGGACAAAACTGGCAAAACGTTTCCGATGGCTACTTCAGCACACCCTCTACTGGAGCCATCCGAGCAGCGGGTTCTAATCCGGATATTATCTACGTAGGTACGGGTTCTGACGGGCTGCGGAGTAATGTCATTCCTGGCAAGGGAGTGTATAAATCTACTGATGCCGGAGAAAGTTGGGAGCATATCGGTCTGAAGGACGTCGGGCAGATTGGGGCGGTGGAGATTGATCCTAACAACCCTGACCGGGTATTTGTAGCTGCTATCGGAAATGCTTTCACCCCTAACGAAGACCGGGGAGTGTATCGCACTACTGACGGCGGTAAGAATTGGGAAAAAGTATTTTATCATTCCGATACTGTAGGGGCGGTTGACTTAGAGTTTAAGCCGGATGACCCTCAGATACTTTATGCTACTTTGTGGCGAGCTGAGCGTAAGCCGTGGACCATTATCAGCGGTAGTACCGAAGGTGGCATCTATAAGTCTACTGACGGTGGAACTACCTAGGAGAAGAAATCCAACGGACTGCCCCAGAATTTAATTGGGAAGATTGATCTGGCTGTATCAGCTGATGATCCGAATCGAGTTTATGCTTTGGTAGAGGCTCCAGTAGGGGAGGGTGGTTAGTATCGCTCTGATGATGCTGGTGAGAGCTACACCCTAGTAAGCACCAAAAAGGAACTGCTGGATCGCCCGTTTTACTACTGCAATATTGACGCGAATCCGAAGAACGCTGATGCAGTATTCAGCAGTGCTACTCGCTTTTTCCGCTCTGACAACGGCGGAGAAGACTGGAAAATGCTTTCAACTCCCCACGGCGATAACCACGACCTGTGGATCAATCCGAACGATACTTCTATCTGGGTGCAGGCTAATGACGGCGGAGCCAACGTAACGCTAAACTGTGGTGAAACCTGGTCTACGCAATTTAATCAGCCCACCGCGGAACTGTACCAGGTGGAAGTGGACGATCAGTTTGTGTACTGGCTCTACGCGGGTCAGCAGGATAATTATTCTACGATTGCAGTGCCTAGTTTACCTCCCTACGGAGTACAGGCGGGTTCTAATTCCTACATTATCAATACTGGGGGGTGTGAGACCGGTCCGGCAGTACCTAAACCCGGCGATCCTAATATTGTCTACTCCAACTGCAAAGGGCGTTTTGGGGTGTACGACAAACGTACCGGACAAGAGCAGCAGTACTACGTGGGCGCATCCAACATGTACGGACACAACCCCAAGGATTTAAAGTTTCGCTTCCAGCGGGTATCACCCATTCATGTTTCCCCCCACGATCCGAATGTGATTTACCATACCTCTCAGTACGTGCACAAAACAACTGATGAAGGTAAAACCTGGGAGACCATCTCGCCTGATCTGACCGCTTTTACTCCCGAAACTCAGGTGATCTCCGGCTCGCCCATTACCCGGGATATTACCGGAGAGGAATTCTACAGTACGATTTATGCGATCCGCGAATCAACCGTTGAAGCCGGAGTGATCTGGACGGGAGCGAATGATGGACCAGTGTACGTGACCCGCGACGGAGGTGAAGAATGGATGAACGTAACTCCTGAAGATTTAGCCGGGGGTGGACGGGTAGAAACGGTTGAGCCCTCCCCGCATCAGGGTGGAAAAGCCTACTTCGCCGCTTATCGCTACTTGCTCGGTGACTTTAAGCCTTATATCTATAAAACTAATGACTACGGACAATCGTGGGAGCTGCTCACCGATGGCACCAATGGTATTCCGGTGGATGTGCCTACCCGGGTGATCCGAGAAGATCCTGAAAAAGAGGGATTGCTATACGCGGGTACCGACAATGGAGTATACATTTCTTTTGATGACGGAAAGCAGTGGCAATCGTTTCAGCAGAACCTACCGGTTACGCCCGTCACTGATATAAAAGTTCACCGGGATGATTTGGTACTTTCTACTATGGGGCGGAGTTTCTGGATCCTGGATGGTCTGGCCCCGGCCCGGGCGCTTACCGAACAGTTAGCCCAGCAAGCCACCGTATTGTTCCCACCCAACGATGCCTACCGGATGCGTTATCGAGATACCGACTCTTCAGCGGTACCCATGTTCCCTTCCGCAGGACTGATCATTGACTACTATTTAGCCGAAGATGCCGAAAGTGTGACATTGGAGATTATGGACGCCAACGGACAATTGGTGAGAAAGTATGCTAGCGACACTAATGGTAGTGATTCTGAAGGGGGAGAACGAGATATGAGCACCGAATTTACGGCCCTTGACTACCAGACCTCATTGCCTAGCCAACAGGGTGGACATCGCATGCTTTGGGATTTACGCCATGCAGGTCCCTGGAATGAGGAAGCTAGTCGTAGCGGTCAGGGTGGCCCGCTGGTGGTTCCTGGTAGTTATACAATCCGCTTAACCGCTAATGGCAATTCTCAGGAACGTACTGCTCAGGTGTTGGCTGATCCTCGGGTACTGGAATCGGGAATTACAACTGCCGATTTGGAAGCCCAGCAAGAGCTTTCAATCAAAGTACGAGATCTGCTGTCGAGCCTCCGACAGCTTGAGTATCAGATAAATACTCGTAAAGAAGAGTTAGATTCGCTCATGGCGCAAGGCAAAGTGAAGAATGCTACTAAGAAGGAATTAGCGGGTTTAGAGGCCAGTATCGACCAACTAACCACTCCTGAGGGGCGCTATATGACTCCTATGCTGGTGGACCAAGCCACTTACTTGTATAGGATGCTAGGTGAAGCCGATCAAAAGCCGGGACAGGATGCTTACGCTCGGTACGAAGAACTACTTCAACAGTATCAAGACATTCAGTTAGCAAATCAGAAATATCTGGGAAGCCGCTAGTGGGCTTCCTATTTCTTTTGGTTTGAAAAAATGTTAGGCAGATTTAGTTTGGCCAGCTAGTAGGTAAAGAACAGCCATGCGTACAGCTACTCCGTTTTCTACCTGTTCCAGAATAATGGCATGCTCTGAATCGGCGACATCGCTGTTCAATTCTACACCCCGGTTAATAGGGCCGGGGTGCATAATGGTGATGGGTTTGTTCAGGCTATTGAGTAGTTCACGGTTTACTCCGTAGTAGAGAGAATACTCCCGCAATGAGGGAAAATACTTTACCTGCTGTCGTTCTAATTGGATGCGTAGAATATTGGCAACATCGCACCATTCCAATGCTTCGCGAATGTCAAGCGTAGCATTAATGCCTAATTGAGTAATGTACTTGGGAAGCAGCGTGGCTGGTCCGCAGACTAGTACTTCTGCTCCTAATTTTTGTAGAGCAAAAATATTGGATAATGCCACTCGAGAGTGCATAATATCACCTACAATGGCTACTTTCTTACCGGCAACCTCTCCAAATTTAGAGTAGATAGAATAGGTATCTAACAAAGCCTGAGTAGGATGCTCGTGGGTTCCATCGCCTGCGTTAATTACGTGGGCATCAATATGGCGAGACAGAAAATGAGGGGCACCTGGACTAGCGTGGCGCATCACCACCATATCTACCTTCATTGCCAAGATGTTATTAACTGTATCCAGTAGTGTTTCCCCTTTTTTTACCGAACTGGATGAAGATGAGAAGTTGACTACGTCGGCGGAAAGTCTTTTTTCCGCTAACTCAAAAGATAAGCGGGTACGGGTTGAGTTTTCAAAAAAAACGTTGGCAATGGTAATGTCCCGCAACGAAGGTACTTTTTTGATAGGACGATTCAGTACTTCTTTGAATTGATCAGCCGTAGAAAATATTAGCTGAATTTCTTCCGCGCTCAAATCCTTAATTCCCAGCAAATGAGGGCTTTTCAAGGTCTGTAATGCTGTATCAGTAGCCATTAGTTCGTTGCTTTGGAAGTTAACCACACCCCATCTTCACTGCTAGGTTCCTGCCACTCAACTAATACCCGCTGAGAATCAATGGTGTTGACTGCCAGACCCACGTAATCGGGTTCAATGGGTAGATGGCGGGTATATTTGCGGTCGATTAGTACCATAAGTTCAACTTTGCGAGGGCGGCCAAAGGAAACCATTGCATCCAACGCGGCTCGTACGGAACGACCGGTGTACAGTACATCGTCCAATAGTATTACGTTTTTATCTTCTATCAGAAAGGGAACTTCTGTTTTACTGGGGGTCAGGGGAGTATTACGTCGGCGGAAGTCATCCCGATGAAAAGTGGTATCTAAGTAACCTTTATCAATTTTTTTATCCAAAATTTTGGATAACCGTTGTTGAATGCGGTCGGCAAAGAAGATACCACGGGGCTGGAGACCCAGCAGTACAGTTTCGGCAAACTCGGCGTGACTTTCAATAAGCTGGTGGCAAAGCCGATGTAGCATCACATCAAGTAAACTGGCATTAATGATACATTTGCGATCTTGCATAAGAGAAATAGCCGTTACGCGGGCAAGTTAGTAGATTTTCGATCACGAACGAAAGAATCTCAAGTCATTTCGGTCTAACCAGTTGCTAGAAAAAATAACCTAGCTTAAAGACTGGCAAGCTGTCCTCCTCCGAAAATCCCCACATGGCCGAGAATACTAAAGCGTTAAACGGAGCCAGATAAATCCCGCCTCCGTAACCGTGGTGCCATACCTGAGAGCTTTCTTGATCTTGCCAGACACGTCCGATATCGTTGAAGCCGATTAACCCGAAATACACTGGGAAAAAATAGGTGCGGAACTGAGCTATCCGAAGGCGAAACTCCAGGTTGTTGTAAAAACTACTTCGCCCGTAGAAGCGGGTACGGCGGTAGCCCCGTAAGTTGGTTAGACCTCCCAGTTGTTGAGCCTGGAAGAATTCAAAATCCTTGCTGAAGATATGCCCACCTCCGATCCTTGCCGCTAGGGTAAGAATAGAGGGGGCTTGGGTACTCCACAAATAAGTGAAACTGGAAGAAACCTGAGAGAACTCCGGGGATACGCTATTGAGTCCACCTAGCAAGTTACCGTTAACCTGCCAGAATACGCCGCGGGTAGGCAAGCTATTCTGTTGTAGATTAGCCAAAGCACCCCCCAAGCCACCGTTGGTACTATTTTGCAGAGGAGTAAAATTATTCAGTCGATTCAGTTCATAATTAAGGCGGACACCCGCATATTCCTGCCAATCAAATACCGTTTCTGGGTTGAGGCCATTGTTAGGAAAGTCGGTAATAAAGCGGCCTTCAGTGGGCTGTACTACAATACTTCGGTATACCGGGCCTACTGCCAGATATTGGTAAGGGGTGATATTGGTTTTTAACAGTAAGCTCACATCGTACTCCTCAAACCGATAGCGGTAAAAATCTATATCCTGCATTTCGGGATCGTAATCCGATTCGTTACCTAGTCCGAAGAAGTTGTTAACGTAATTAGGAGCTTTAAAATCCAGGTCTACTAAAAGATCAGAGCGTCCGATTACATCCGTAAACTCGCCGCTATAGGTAATGTTGAAAGCATTGGTAGCAAAAGCGTAGCTTCCCGAGAGGCTATGCCGGCTAGCAAAGGGGCTCTTTCGAAAGCCCTGATGTTTGTAAAGAAACCCTCCGCCCAGAAAAATACCATCATCCTGATTAAAGGAGGCAGTAACTAGCGGGGCAAAATAATTGTACTTAAAACTACCCCAGTCGTAGCGATTTACTCCTATCCGTCGAGAGAGCTTCTTTTTGGTTTCTGGTCCCGAATTCAGTGATACTCCTTCGGGGGTATCGTACACTATGGTTTTTTTGGAAAAGCCATTAACCGATGAGTTATCAGTAATTTCATCCTCGCCCTCTCCTCCAATAATCCGTATTTTAATTCCAAGCTCAGTGGTTCCGCTAACCATGAAATCATCATCATCACCTAACCCAAATAGCCTAATTTCCTTGGTTTCACTAGTGAAAAAGATACGGTCAAAGAGTTTTTGCTCTACCCGCTCTTTATTTTTACTAAGCTTATGTACTACCACTCGGGTACGCTCATCGTCTAGTCTTTCTACTTGAAACCGCTCTTTATTATCACTTCCTACCACGTCTACACTTTCCGATAAAAATTCGTAGTACATACGGGCATAGCGAGCTAGATCATCGCGTCGGGTTTGTAGATTTTGTACAATCCTGGGTCCCGAAACCTGGAACACAGTATCCGGTATTCTATTGACACCTGTTTCAATAGCTTCATCGGTCAGGCGTTGCTGTATTTCGTTCACTACCGATTCCCAGTCTTGGTATGATAGTTCATTCAACAGACGACGGTCGAGGTACTGTACCATAGCTACCCACTGCCGGGTAACATCCCGAACGTCAGCATCGAAACCTTGTATGGGAGGTAAGACGAAATTTTGAGAAGCAATAGTAGGAAAGAAGCCTTCGTTGACAAAAAATGCCTGGTCCCGGTCACGGGGAATGGGACGGAAAATACGCCCATCACTGGTATCTTTCTCTTGGGTAGCCCACCTCCATTGGTCGGCGTGCCGGTCCCAATCTCCAATTATCAGGTCAAACAAACGGGACTTAAGATAAAACTGCTGATCAACTTCATTGTCGTTGTCTTCTCGTAAATCTTTCAGCATTTTGGGAGTGCTCTCTATGTCTTCAGAATTACCAAAATAGTCAGCATTAGCCCAGTTGTCGTCTGGACGCTCTTCAAATAGTGCCAGGGTGTTAGCGTGGGTACCTCGGTATTGCCCCAAACGAGGATCATCCGGGATATAGACAATCTTAGGATTGGTGTGGTACACTCCGATAGCATTCGCCATCGGAGGAACTGCTAAGGCGGCGTAGGGATGAGATGCAGCAATTACTTCTTCGAGTACGGTATTGATAAAGGGGCTGGACAGCGAAGGTGGAATATTACGTTCGGGGTATTTATCTACCGAACGTAATACGTACTGCCTACCGTCTTGGGCTTCTAATCTGAGCGATAGGGTCTGCCCGCCGCCGCCACGTTTTACCACTTTGAGTCCTCCCTTCTCCTTCCCAATATCGAAATACGAGAAAGTAGTAGGAAGGCTCCATTCGGTGCGGTAGTTGTTCCCGTAAAACTTCATTTTGCTGTTACTAGCCAAATATTTGGTGTTAGCCTCGCGCGTAATGGTACTATCGCGGTAATCCGGAATAATTCGTTCAGCATCCGGGTTTGGGGGTGGCGAGTACGTGGTGAGTAACGCTTGCTGATGTAATGGCTGATTCGGCTGGCTACTATTCCAGAATAGCAGTTTGGCGGAGCCATCGCTTGAAAATCTAATCTCACCAAAACCGGTTTCGGAAGCAGCAAACTGGGTGTTCTGATGATCCTTTACGTAAGTAGCATCAGAAAAAGCACCACTCACAATGTAGTCGTTATTTCCTCGTTGGATATGCTGGAGCGAGCGTTCGTGGCTGGAAAGATGAATCAGAGCATGGTCACGATTCAAAATTTTGTCTAGCGACTTACGAAGAATTTGATAGCGGTAATGTCGTAGGTCTTGCGTGTTGACACCTAAAGCCCGGTATAGTGGATAAAGTGAACCTACAAGTGGCAGAGGGATGTACAACGGATCGGATAGTGCGGTAAAGGGGAATAAGTGATACTTTAAGGGTGAACGACCACCCCGGGGGCCGTAGGTATAAATAGGATGATGAGTAGATACCACGATGTGCTTATCCTTATTTCGGGACAGAATATCTTCTAGCTGATCTACAATATCCGAAACAGAAGCGGCACCGCAGTCGGAAGTTTCCAGTGGTTTATCGCCAGTGTGTAAGAACCACTGCGTATCAATTACCACCAAGGTGATATTATCACTAAGTGAAATTTCGTAAGGGCCAGGACAGCCTCCACCAGGAAGGAAGAGCACCTTATCATTTCTTTGAGCTTCCAAATAATTTCCCTGATTTAAGACATAGGTTAACCCATCGCGTCCACCATTATCCCAATCCCGGTCACCCGGTGTGAAAATCACTTGTCCAGTATAACTTTCTGTGGTATTGAGTAGGGATTGAAGTCGGTTTTCTGCTGCCTGATATCCAGCTTCTTCCCGGTCGGGTAACCCAATTTTACTGGCATTATCACCCAGAAAGAGCAACGTAGAAGGGTGGTTAGTCTGCTGGAGTTTTTGCTGTAAAAGTGATAGTGTGGCCTCGGAGGCCTCGTTTGTGGGATCGGCGACATTTCCCAGGAAAAAAAGACTGAATTCTACCGAGCTGGCTGAGTCGTTCTGAGCGATGGTTGAGTAATACTGACTTATTAGAAAAAGTAGGGTGAGGGCGTACCGAATCATAATGTTAATCTATTAAGAAACGGGCTAAAAACAAGATATTAGAGCGGTGGAGTACCCTAATTTAGCCTTAAAGAGCATTTATTAACCTCAGGTTTGCTCATAAACCGGACATCACTTAATTTTCAGCGTCTACTCTTAGGTCCATTCTTTTTTCTTCTTTTAGCATTTCATCTACTTTGGTAATGGATAGCAGTAAATTCATCCCCCGCGACCTAAGTTGGTTGTCGTTTAATGAACGTATTTTATTAGAAGCCGCCCGGGAAAAAGTTCCTCTGTACGAGCGAATTAAGTTCTTGGCAATCTACTCGGCTAATTTATATGAGTTTTACCGAGTGCGGGTAGCTAGCCTTCGTCGAATAGCTGATCTAAAATCAAAAAAGATTGATCAAAAGCTAGAGTTGCCTACTGCGGAGTTGCTAAGTCAGATTGAGCAAACAGTCAGCCAGCAACTAGATCATTATGGGAAGATCATCCGAGAGAGTATTATTCCAACACTAGTCAAAGAAGGGATTCATCTGTATTTCAATGAGCCAATCCCTAGAGAGCTGTGGCCGGACTTACATCATTATTTTCGCAGTCAGGTACTGGCATTTTTAACTCCGGTACATTCTCAACAGTTAGAGAACCAATTCTATGAATTGCAAGATCACCAGCTTTATCTGGTTTTCATTCTGAAAACTGGTAACTCAAATAACAATGACTGGGCTTTAGTCAATATTCCTAAGGAGCTGCCTCGGTTCTTCTTAGTCCCTTCCGAAATAGAAGGCTATTATATCGTATGGTTGGATGACATTATTAGTCAACACGCTTATTATTTATTTCCCGTATCTAAAATTATCTGAAGTTTCAGTGTAGTACTTAGTCGGGATGCAGATTTACAGATTGAGGATGAGTACGAAGGTAATTTAGTTGAAAAGATCAGAAAGCAATTAGCGAAACGTGACTCGGGCCCCGCCACCCGGTATTTATACGATCCTGAACTTCCACCTACTCTGCTAAAGCAGCTTCAAGAGCAATTTAACCTAGCTTCACGGGATTTAGTACTGGGCGGTCGGTACCACAACCTGAATGATCTTTTTGGATTACCCAACCCTAAAAAACCTCTGCTGGAGTACGAACCATACCCTCCGCTTAGAAAAACTAAATTGGATCAGGCTGATAGGTTATTAACCCAGTTAGAAGTACAAGATGAACTACTCATGTTTCCCTACCATAGCTACGATTATGTACTTCAGTTTTTCAACGAGGCAGCTATCCACCCGGAAGTAACTGAAATTAGTATTACTCTTTATCGCATTGCTCAGAATTCGCTGATTGCTCAAGCACTTATCAGTGCTGCTCAGAACGGTAAGAAAGTGCGAGTTTTTGTAGAAGTAAAGGCCCGCTTTGACGAAGAAAACAACCTACGCTGGGCCAGTAAGATGGAGGGCGCCGGAGTGAAGATCGTATACAGTATTCCTGAACTAAAAGTCCACTCCAAAATTGCATTGATAACCCGCGTTGACTCCGACGGCAACACACATCGCTACGCTTACTTAGGCACCGGAAACTTTAATGAAAAAACTGCTAGAATCTACTCCGATTTAGCACTTCTGACAGCTCACGCTGGCATTACCAAAGATTTAGAACGAGTCTTTCGCTTTTTGTACAAAAGAAAAAAGATGAAAACGGCCCAGCATCTATTAGTTGCCCCCTTCATGCTAAAGCAGCAACTATTAACCTTCGTAGATCGGGAAATTGACTGGGCACAGAAAGGGCATCAAGCCAGCATCACTTTAAAGCTGAATGCGTTGGAAGACAAAGAGATGATTGAGAAACTCTACGAGGCGAGCCAGGAGGGAGTAAAGATTACACTGCTGATTCGAGGAATTTGTTGCCTTCGCCCGCAAGTAGAAGGATTAAGCGACAATATTCAGGTCATCCGGCTAGTTGATCGTTTTTTGGAGCATGCTCGGGTTTATCTTTTCTACAATAATAGCGAGGAAGAAATGTATTTGGCTTCGGCCGACTGGATGCAGCGTAATCTGCACCGACGGGGAGAAGGG
>CAKZYJ010000344.1 GCA_937884755.1 uncultured Flammeovirgaceae bacterium | reverse complement strand
CGGATGACCCCGACGATTTGCTCAATATCATCTGAACTGTTGCGAGGAAACACCTGCATACAATTGCCAGCAACATTTTTTACGTAGTATTTAGCGTGATCAGAAAAAGGGTTATTGGTAATTTGCCCTCCTTTCCCGATACCCATAATATCGTAGAGCACTTGCAAAGCACCTACGCAGCCATCCGCGTGAACAGACCCGTAAATTTCTTTAGCATCAAATAGCGTAGCTGCTTGTCCTGGATTACCTCCAGAATAATCATGAAAGTTTTTTACTAGGTAGCCGCTGTGCGGTTCAGGAAACATAATACCAGTAGGTACATCGGACAGCGGTTTGTTTGGTTTTCGTAGTGCATCAAAAAACGGCTGAAAGCCAGCATTCTCCCGTGCGGTTAGCTTAACATTATTGGTGGTCAGGTGCCCCGTATCAATAATATTCTTAAATGCTCCATCCAGTAAACTACCCCGGTCAACCACGGTAACCATGCTGTTTTGCCTCCCTGCAATAGCATTATTGTTTCTTTCTCCAGTGACAATTATTTTTCTGTCAGCTCGCATATGAAAAAAGTATTCGTAGGGCAGCATCTTGATAGCTGGGTCAAATACATGCTTTGGTAAGTTTAATGCCTCTAACATTAAATCGACCATCACAATATAGCTAGACTTAACCCCCGCGTAGCCAATGCCTTGGTTGTGCCGCCAAGAACGAAGAAAGAAATTATAGCTTTCAATGAGTCCGTTTGGCCGAAACATGGCATCAAGTACAGGGGTAAGCTTACTACGATCCCCAGCACTCGCTGAAGCAAAAGCGTAAAACAGGTGTAGCAGCGTCATCGTATTTTGATGCCCAGCCCAACCCCCTTGAATACCATTGCTGGCTTCTGAAGAAAAAAAAGGCCAATGAGCTGTCAGAGGATAGCGGTGATTGCCCGCGCTACGCTCACGATTTAATAATTCCTCTACTCTGTTTTGGAACCGAGACAAGCTAGGGTTACCGCTATTACCAAACAGATCAGCACACCAACTAGCAACCACGCAATAGTTATAAATATCATGATAGATATTTTTATAGCTGTCGTAGTTTTGATCGTTGTTTGACTGATGAATCCGGTCGTCAATATCCCGAAGTGCGCTATTACCGTCGCTTACTGAGCCATTGATTAGATACTTCAATGCCCGGTCAAGAAAGCTGCCATTATCAGCAAAGTTCGTGATACTGGGCACTCCTATCTGGGTATCTACAAACAGATTGAAACTTTGTGGAATATCACTGAGTAATTCATTGGCAGAGCTGTATGGATTATATGCAGGCACATCAAAGTATGGATGATTAATGCCCAATGTGGTCATGCCTGGCAATCCTGATTGTGGAATGGCGCTAACTGTTTCAGACCAGTTAGAGGTAATCACTCCATCAAAGACACGCACTTGGAAATAATACCGAATGTCTGGGGAAAGCCCAGAAACAGTTAAGCTATTTTGGGTAACCGTGCGTAAGTTGGATAATGCGCTTTCGCTAGTGCCATACCGAACTTGAAACGTTGCAAAATCACTATCCCAAAGCACAGTGATTGCTTGCGCTCCCGAAGAGATAAAGATGTTTTCAGGAACAACTCCTACGCCCTGCGTTTTTTTATAGCCTAATAATAAATTTGTAATCATGATTACTGAGGAATAATGGCTAATGCTGAAAAGAAACCAAAGTTTTGACCAACATCCGGTTCAACAGTAAACGACACTGTACCTATCTCAGTAAGATTAACTGCAAAATCTACATAGGCATTTAAGTTATCCTGTGGATTGTATACCTGCACGTTTTGGCCTAGTGTAATTCTAGTCGCCGATAAATTACTCTCACTGTACCCCCCTAAGCGAAAGGTATAATTACCAATGGGTACATTACGCACTTCTATTTCACCTAGCAATGAGGTAGTAGGCAATGGGTCTGGTAGTCCTACGTAGAACGATTTATCGAGTACAGTTAATGGGAAAGGGCTTCCCCCACCACTTAACCCCCACTCTCGGCCTCGTTCAAAAGCTTGGGTGATTGCAATCTCAATACCTGTTAGATTATCATTGATGTCGCGGCAATTTTCCACCAGCACGCCGGGGTTGACTTCGTTGGCACTCGTAGAAGCGTCATTCCAAATACCCGACGTTTGTTCACTGCCATAACGATTAAAATCTACCTGTACGGTAGCTATTCCAGCACCACCGCCTGATAATACCGTCCAATCACAAATATTATTTAAAGTGTTTGCTGTAGCAGAAGGCATCAAAATTCCGAGTGTCCAACCGCCATCAGCGGGAGGGGGTAGGTATACATTGTTTGGGCTAACTAAATTAAGCTGATCAGTAACAATTTCCATGCTTCCAGCAGGGTTCGTGTTAATCACTGCCAATAAAAATGTACTACTACTAATACCATTATCAAGGCTAAGCTGTATCTGCTCAGCAGCGTCGAGAATAAGGGTTTTTCCATTATCAGCTTGCAGAACCACTCTGTTTTGTGTAATCAGCTCGGGGAGGGCAATATTACTAGCAAAAGGGAAGCCATCTAAAACAGATGGGTTAAGCTTAGTGGCTCCGGTTGTTGTAATAATGTTTTCCAGCACCTCCCGAAGCACATCGGCGTTATAGATGTCGTCTAAAATATCTTTGCTGACATCGTAGAGTTCCTGCTCAGTAATTTGATCAGATGAAGAAGCATCTCTGATCGTGTTTTGCAGCTTCGTTAATATCGCGTTATAGTTGTTGGCCATGACTAGTCAAAGTTTTCGTTAAATGATTCCGAAAAAGAACCTTCATCAGGAGTCACTACTACTGTTTCTTCTTCTACAAAGAAATTGTAAGCATACAGTCTTTGCTGAGGAGTAATTAGTACTAGAGCGTAGTTGCCAAACTCAAGAGTTACTGATACCGACTCGCTTCTTACCTCAAATTGAAGAATGTTCACTACCTTTTGAGCAAGGACATCTTCAGCGGTCAATGTGAAACTTTCAATAAATAACTCAGCAGCCTCAGCCCTTAGAATGACAAAATTATACGCCCCTACAGCTAAAGCATTGATTGTAGCAAGCACCTCTCCTTGCTGTTCATTATTTACCCCGGTTAGTCTATAATCCACCGAAAGAATATACTCCTGCTCAACGTTAATTCTTAACAAATCCGTTTTCTCGATAGGTGCTGGGATAGATTCTACGTTTGATTCAATAGGTATTTTATCAGCTTCCATAGTTTTCTTCAGTGATTTGCTCTAAAATCTCAAAAGTGCCGGCGTACAGCGTATAGATATTACCGTCATTAAAAACAAATTCTATATCGCACTCATGCACGGCCACGGGGATGAGTGCGGTAAGCGATGGGGATAAATAAAGCCGAATCGTATTATTGTCTAAAACAGTGATTTCACCAGGAGCTGACCCTGTTCCAGTGCTATATCGGAACCGAGTAAGCACATTCTTATTCTCACCATCTCGCTGCACCACATGCATAGCAATATCAGCAATACCTGAGAGGTAATTGATGATTGGATTATCTTTTTCATCGGTGATGATAATTGTTTTAGAAAACGTGTTGCCTTGGACAACTTCAAATGATATAGGGGTTGGACGTGCCATATTATTTTATGTTAATGATATGCGCTCGTAAGCGTTGAAAAGTTACTCCCGATGTACCAACTATCCTTACCAGTAGTGAGCCCGAGGTGTTTGGATGATAGATATTTGCTTGATAGTTGATATGCGGTCCATTTTCGTCTATAAATCCTGTATTAGCTTGCTGCACCCCCCCTACAAAAACAGCAATATTTACTTGCCAGTTAATGGAACTGGATATAAACCCATCTATATGCACGAAAGATGCCCCAGTTCCTACATTATCACTAAATATTGTTTGATAGGTAGAGGTAACCGGAAAGTCTACTTGTGATAAATTTGAGCCACCTGCCTTAATAATATTAATTGCGGCAATTTCTTGATCTGTATACGCCCTGGCCGTGGCAATAGCATTAATCTCACTGTTAATAGCTTGCTGTAATGCATAGTCTTGGGTAGCAAATAATTGACTTGTTCTTTTTACTTCATCGTTTTCTATGACTAATAAAGTACCTCCAGAAGTTGAGTTTTGATCATCTATCACCAACCTACCCCTCACTCGTTTTACACTAAATGACTCATTGGTAATAGGTTTGTTGGTTAAATCATTATAATCTGTTACCCCGCCATTGACATCGGGAAAAGTAATACGAAGCTCACCGTTAACAATATTAATGTAATCAGGTAGTTGAAATGTGACTGGGCGGCCTAAATTTGTAAAGCCAGCCACTGCTACCGCTTGCCCGGTTCGTTGAGAAAAAAAGACTTGTCCCGCGCTATTTATTTGCAATCCGTTATTGATAAATACATCAAAAAGAGTATTAATATCTAGTTGTCTACTGAATAGCTCGTTAGATCGTAGATAGCTATCCCCTACTACATATTCGTCGGCTTCTACAGTGTTTTCTACGGTTACCGGAAGCGTAGTTGTATTTCCTTGCTCAGTGACTTCTTGCAACGTTGATGGGTCATTATTGCTGTCAGTCGCATTGGCGCGAAGCTTACCGTTTTTTACTGCTATTTCTACTCCATCGCCTACAAAATCTTCCATGAACTGTAATAGATCAAATTCTTCAGCAGCTTGCCGCTCTTCGTCAGAAACCGTGCTGAAGAAATCCCCTCCTCGGCTACTAGGCCGCTCAGGACTAGATGACTTTTGCTCTTCTTCGGTGAAGGAAATAGCTGCGGGGCGGTCAATAATCTGCTGAGCATCTATGCGAAGTACCCTTCGTCTATTTTCATCTTGGGGTAGGAAGGTAATGTTTACTGGTACATACCACGTGTCGGGATCGTCGAACAAATAGAACGGGCGGTGCGTCGCATTCTTGCCATGCGCATCCATCACATCAAATCCTTGCAGCCCTTGACGCAGTGCCCCGTAGGTACGCAGCACTTTTGCTGCTAATACTTCCGAAAGTGTGCCCACGGGCTGATCGTTGTACTTTGCTGCGCTACGGTCGCGGAATAGACTAATAACTTTTCCTTTAGCGGTCTTCGTATTAATTAGCCCAGGGTCGTCTACACTGACGTAATCCACTTGTAAATCGCGAGGCTTTACCACTTGTCGAGTGTTATCTCCGGTAGTATTTGGGAATGTCGCTACGATCTTGCGTTGTCCGGCCTGAAAATCGTTTCTGGTAAAGTATTTAGCCCGCACATAGTGAATTCCCGTTACTCCCATAATCGGTGGTTGGGCACCCGATGGGTTGTACCCTTGCAGGGTTTGGAAAATGCGTACTTGAAGTTGCCCGTTGTGGGGTATTTTGTAGCGCGGAGTCACAAACTTCATGATTGGTGGTGAATCTGTAGGTGCATCTAAGGACTTCCAGTATTCAGCTAATAAAAAGCTTGGCTCGGTTGAGAACTCTGTTCCGGCTCCTAAATACAACGTTTGCTCTTCATCGTTTTCATCCCGGTAGGTTAACACAAACTGCAAAGGGATGGCGGGTAGCAAATTGCCTGGGATATTGCGTAGCTGCCTTGCCGTTATCGAGTTAAGAGAAAAACCGAAGCTAAACACAATAACAATTTCATCTACTCCCTCACCGGACTGCACCACAACAAACGGCGCCCTTTCCATGTAGTTAAGGAAAACAGGAATGTTTCGGCGAGGGTGGTCTAAAATCCACTAACAGGCGATATAGTATGTTGAATCGGTATCTGTTGCCCTGCGATAAACGGCTGGCGCATTAAACGTCCAGTACTGAAGCTCTCGGAAATACGAAAAGTTTCTGCTTCCATCTGGCTCCTCAAAGTTAATATCTTCAAAAATGGTTCCTTGATACTTTTCAAGGTTAAATGCCCACGCACCGCCACCAAACTCTCCTTCTGGTAAAAACTCAGGAATCGATAACGATCCTTCTACTATATTGATTTGATTATACGTAGGCTGTGTTTCTTTTCGGACAACATCGGTGTTGATGAGTAGATACCGACTTTTGCTTGGGGTAGATACACCTGAAACCTGACTTAAATCGGCATCAATTTGCTTGCTGATAACATCATTCTCGGTATTGTGAATATAAAAGAACCGGATAGGAGCGTTTTTATACGCCTGGTAGTCAACCAACATCCAACATGCACCCACATTAGGTAAATGCGCTTGGCGAAGTACCGCGCCATGGCTTTTAGCAATGGATGAAAGAGCCTCGTAATTGGTAAGACCATCAAACATGCGAATATCGCTTTCCATATGCCGGATAGGCCGCTCAGAAGGCTTGATAAGCGTCTGTTCATCATAAATGGCGGTATTTTCAGCTAGCGGCAACGTGTTCCCCACGCTCTGAAGAATGCTTTTAATAATTTCGTAATCAGTGACCCGGTAGCTGCTGGCTACCATAGAAAACATGGTCTGCTGAAGAATGGCAGTACCATCTGAAAAGTCTAATGAAGCTTGGTAAGGTATACGCTTGTATCGCTCATAATACAATGTGCCAACACTGAACAGCTCAAACATTGTTTGATAGTCTTCTGAGTAGTGAAGCGAATATGCTCCATCTTCAGGCGCAAAGAGCTCACGGTATTGCACCTCCTCATCGACTCTAACATTCAGTGTGCAAGCCATCGACCAAATAGGCCGGAATAAATCTTGCTCTTTTAATTCCCACTCGAACACATGCCGAGGTAGTAACATATTGTTAATGATGGTGGGGCGAGATTTCTGAGTAACCCCGAGTATCTCTATTTTATTAGGTCGCTTTATTTTATTTCGAAGACTGGTTTTTAAACCATCGGGTTGGTAGTTGAATCGGTAATAAGGCGTGTCGGATTCATGAACGTATAGCGCATTTTTTGCAGTAGGCTCCCGAACAACAGGATCGGTTATTGGTACATCCGGTGTAATTACTTCAAAATTAGTTCGCTGTGACCAGGCTTTTGGGGTTGAGTAAATTTTTAAGTTGTAAAATGAAAAGTCAACCCGAAGGGTAAACCGAGCAATTTGCAGCTCAGTGACAATTGTTTTGTTGATAAAATCAGGGTTGTCATAAATATTTTCACCTCTGGTTGGGCGACGGCTAGGATTTCGGACAGGTCCATTCGTTTCAGGATTACGTGCCGTTTGCTCTACTCGGTATCGGTACGGTATAACCACAGGAACGCGGGCTGACAACTCAATGTAATAGCTTGTAAGGATTAGTTCAGTAACGTTCGGGGGAAATGAAGATTTGGGGCGCACGGGGCCACCCCCTGCTGGATTGGTGTAGGTTCTTACCTCGACATCCTGCAAGTTTCCCTTTTCATCAACGTAAGGGTAAGTAAACGTATGAACAAGCCTGGACAACTATTTATCGTTCAATTTAACCAAACTGCCTAACTGCCAATTTGTCTTTGTTAGAGAAATGAACTATAAGTAATAATACGAAAAAATGAGGAGAAATAAGGGGTGCTACTATGAATACACCATTCTGCGTTTCAACGCTTCTTCAATAGACTCACATTCAATATTAAGCATTTCCTCGCAGGTAGGGCAAGACAATTCTCCGGAATCATCTACTGCCAGGTCATTTGCTTTCGTCTTAGCTCCACAGTTTGAGCACTGAATGACTGGATTCTTGTGCTTATATAACCATTCGGGTTCTGGGGCATGATTAATGGTTTGAATATGACAGTATACTTGTATGTCTATACTGTTTTTAGGTAATTTTTGAGCGTCTGGCAGTAATTCATCAATATCACCAATTACCTGATAAAGCTTAAAGCTTTGACGAGTACCCCTTGCATTATTTGGGTGAATATTACTAAGAAAAATAAGCCTATTTTTATATTTAAAGAAAAAGCTCTTACACTCAGGTATTTTTAACGCTATCTTCGCACTTTTTCCATTTTCTATATAGGTTCGCGTTGCGCCCACCCTTGGATTTGCCTTAATTGATTGTAAGTCAATAAATACTTTCATATCGATAAAATTAGAACTAATCTAAGCCTCAAACAAATATATTATGTAATAATATAAAGAATATTTATTTTTATTTGACTTTTTATTGTGAGTTACGTTAGTTGGGGTAAACTACAACTGACTATGTTAAAATTTATTAAAAACGTATTGCTTGTTGCGCTAGGGGGATTAGTCTTTCTTGCTTTAATAGGAATTTTTTTAACGATAACTGACGATCGTACACCAGAAGAAATTACTGCTGATAGAGCCAAAAGTGATAGTATAAGAGTAGCAAATGATAGAGCAGAGTTTTTACAAGATAGTATTCAAAAGGCTAATGAAGAAAACGAGAGGTTGTCGGCCTGGAATGCGCTAACTCCTAATCAGAGGGCATTAAAAAAAATTGAAGATCAGTTTAGTTCTTGGGACGGCTCACATAAAGCATTGAAGAGAGCAACAAAAGAACAGCTTAAAAACCCCGATTCATTTGATCACATTGAGACGCAGTATGCTTTAATTGACACAACCAGTTATAGGGTTGTGATGAAGTATCGCGCCACAAATTCTTTTAATGCTATTATTACTGAGGCGGTTCAGGTAGATTTTTCTATTGAAGATAATTCAGTAATTCAAGCCTCTAAGCTTTATTAACTACCAAACAACACTCGTGAGCGATTCGATGAGGCATTAGTCACATTTCGAATAACTGTTCCGTCCTGAACTCCTCGAGATTGAATGACAATTGGTGAATTACTAGCAAAACCCGCATTACTACCCGAGAAGGTAGCCCCACCGCCATTGCCGCCTGAAAAAGATGGGCCACGAATAGAGGAATTGACAGCCGAAGATAGTGCAACTAATGCTGCGCCTGCTGCGATCGCTGCTACGGCACCACCAGGCGCTTTAAATAGAGCGTCCAATTTTAGTTTAGCTACTCCCAACGCAATTAGATACTTTCCGAACTGCGAGGCAAAAGAAGCAACAACACCTAAAATATTGTCAAAGAAAGAGTTTAGGTTATTATCAGCAGTCAATTGCCCAAACGCTTCGGCGATTCCCGCTATTGAATTGGTAAGCCCTTGCCGTAGCACCTGGTCAAAAGAAGCGGCAATCTGTTCTGATTTCTGGGCTAACTGATCTTTTAGCCTGTCAAACTGCCCAGGTATCTTTTTGATAGAAGACTCAAATCCTTTGGTGTAATTTTCAAAAAAAGCATTGATCTCATTACCAATAGAAGAACGATCTGCTGCGATAGCCTGATTAAACCGTAGCGTAGCACTGGTTAAGTCATCCATGCGCTGCTGCGCAAGGGTAATTTGATCGTTAAACTCAGCAATTTTTATCGGATCAAAAGCATTATCTCGGGCTTTAATAAGATCTTCAATTTCTTTTTTTAGTCGAGGAATAGCCCCGTTTGCCGCACCTTCACTAATACCGAGATTTAGATTTTCAAGTTCTTTGGCAAGATTTTTAAAGTCAGTATCTAGGTTGTCTGTCAGATTTTTTTGCCCTGCTGTCGCTTTATCATAAAGATCGGTAAAAAAACCGCCAATGTCAGAGAGGTTAGACTTAAAAGCGTCGGTGAACTTCTGAACATTATCAGACTCTAACGCTTCGCTAATATTGTCCTTGATGGCAGCCCCGACTTTAGCAGAATCCGCTATTAAAGCGGCAAATCCAGGGTTAGAAACGCCTATAAATGTTAAGGCTTTGGTGATGAGGTTGGGTAGCTGTACTGTGAAAAGATTAACAATCTCTTCGTACTGTTGCTTGATAAAAGCAATTTGTCTACTGATAAATTTACCAAAACCCGAATCGGGAAATGCATCGTAGGCAGATTTTAGAGTTAACGCTAAAGCAGCTATCGCTAAAGCAATACCGCCAATAATAGCAATTTGTGGAAGTAAGGCGGTATTCGCGGCGGTGGCGGCGGCTGTGATTGTCTGGTATGCTGTTCGTATTGCAAGAGCTGCTTTTACAAAAGCGGTGCCTGCTAGTAAAAGAGGGCCAAGTGCGGCAACAGCCGCTCCAGTCAGCACAATAAACCGTTGTATTTCAGGGTCTAGTTGCTGGAAGGCATTAGAAGCATTAGTAACAAAATTGCTAATGTCGTTAATGACTTGTTTTAGATTTAACGCTTCCGATATATCTTCACCTAGTCCAGCTAAGGCAATTTCAATATTAGCTCGAGCCCGCTGGAATGTCCGGGTTAGTGTATTTGCTTGAGCATCAGCAGCACCGCCGAATCGTTCATTAAGTCCGGTCAAAATAGCCTCGATCCCTTCAGCAGCAGAAATGCCAGCACCACCAAGATTTGCCATTTGATCAGCGGTAAGATTAAGCTGCTCTTGTAATATCTTTTGGGCGGGAATACCCCTTTCAGCAAGTTGTAATACTTCCTCAGCACTTACCTTGCCTTTGGCGGCTATTTGCCCAAGAGCGGTGACTAAACCAGATAAGTCACCCTCGCTACCTCCTAAAGCAGCAGTAGCATCTGTAAGTGTTTGAATGGAAATGCGAGAGGCTTTAGCTGTTAAGCCAAACCCAATCAGCTTGCGTTCTGAATTAAGAAGCCCGTTAAAACTAAACCCTTTCCGAGCAATGCTTTGTAGAAAATCCACCTCTTTCGCTGCTTGATCAGCACCACCCACGAAGCGTTCTAGCGATTTTTCAGCTAGCTCTAAGTCTGCAAAAAGTTTGGTGGCAAATGTTCCTCCCGCCGCCAAGGGCAACGAGACAAACTTAGTAAGTTTACCAGCAAGCTTATCAATTTGATCAACAGCAGCGTCAATATCAGATTTAAGACCTGATATATTACCACTAATATCAACAACAACTTGTCCTGCCTGGTACATTAAAACTTGATTTTACGCTTTGTATTTATCCACACTCCGCGAAAAGGAATTTTTAGTTTTTTGTGCTCTTCAAAGTTCCCAGCAATGCCAGACCGGATAAATCCAGCGATTTGTTTGTGTCCGTTTAGTTCATCTAGTTTGAGCAGATGAAATTCATTGATAGCATCGTCTAGGATACTATGATCTATATTTTGCGCCACTTCGGGGGGGATGCCCCAATAAGCTAATGCTAATACTAGTCTATCTCGGAGGTTTCGCTTTCGAGTTGCTGCTCGAGCTTTTTTTTAAGCACTGCTGAGCCTTGTGATTTAATGAGGTCTGCCATCATTTCATTTTGGCGGCGTTCAGCAATAATGCCTTTTAAGTCTTCCGCTACTTGCGCTACAAACTCATCAGAGCTTTCTAGCAAGTCTTCTACATCACTAACAGAAAACTTTTTCTTTTCACCTTCCGCTTTAAAACCAGACTGTAGGCATTCAGAAGCCAGACCCTCCAGTGTCCATTGATTTTCATCTAGTATCGCCTGTTCTCGCAAATAGGCAGAGAGGCGGTAATAGTACACCTCTCCATCGATGTTAAACTCTTTAACCATATTAAGTTAATTAAGGACGATGCTGATCTAGTTGTGGCTCGCCTTGCACACCAAACTCTAAAGAGAATTGAGCAAAAGCATCTCCTTGGTTAGAGGTAAGCTCCCAGCTAGTAATAGTCGTTCTACCTTTATCGTATAGTCCGCCAGAGTCAACGCTACCGTATTCAAACCAAAGCAGTGTACCAGCACGTCGCCACGCTTTGATCTGGGACAACACCACAGCAGAAGTCAGTTCTACTCGTCGATTCGTGGTGTCTTCACTGTAGTAGTACGTACCGTTCAAATTCACCGCACTCGTGGTTTCTACAGTAAACGGGTCATCTTTACTTTCTACTTGTTCGGTAGAACCCGTCTCACCGTAAGTAGAGTTAAGCTCATCTAGGATGATATTAAGTGTATTTTCATCCGTACCTAACAATAATCGTATTTTACCGGGTTTTTGCGGCATGATATTTACTATTTAATGAACTGAAAATCTAATGTATGACTGATAAAAAACTCTTTCTTATTCTCTTCAAAAACCGACACCATATTGGTGCTAAAAGTAATCTCACCCCAATCTTGCTCTTCCTGTAACTCGTACATGGTGTCAAGAATGATTTGACTAATTTCAGAAGCCTCTTTTTTACCTCGGTAATTACTGACTACCTGAGCACTCACTTGTACTTGCCAGCCGATAGGTAATCGCTCTTTGCTAAATGCTGGGGTCTGGCTAATATCGTTAATTGCCACCCACGGAGGATCACCTTTCATGCTGAGAA
>CAKZYJ010000343.1 GCA_937884755.1 uncultured Flammeovirgaceae bacterium | reverse complement strand
TCAAAACTAGCACTTTTACAGTACTAACTCTATATTGCTAATCTAAAGGGCGCGGACCGCTCCAGCTCTTCAACTCTGGCGCACTCCCAGAAAGGGCATAAAAAAACCCGGTCTGGTGTAGATCGGGTTCGGATAGCTTGGGTGATATAGTTTCACCTATACATCTTTTCCGATCTGTACCACTGAATTAGATAATTATCATCAAACCATACCTCTCCCTGACGTTCATCAAACATCGGTATACTATTCAGGTGTATGTATAAATTTGTCGTTTTCATACGCATTATTTTATACTGAACATTTAATGCTGAATAAAAAAACCCGAACTTTCCAGCTCGGGTCTCAATCGTAATAGCTTAAAATATTACCATTTATGCCCGAGCATACAGTCTCTTCCCTTATCACTTTCTTGCCGAAAGCTGTTGGGGTTTGTGATCATGTATATGCTTAGATATAACATTTATTTTCTTTTTCTTGTACGCTACAAAGGTAGGTTTTTACTAAAATATAAAGCAAGCATTTATCCAAGTTTTTTATAACTATTTTGCAATTTATTTTTAATAATCTGAAAATCAGATACTTGAAAGAGAGTCATGCGTATTAGTTGCTACAAATTATCCTTTGAGATAAACTCAACTCTGAGCAACTTCGTATGACAGAAAGGCTAGCGTAGTTATACTTAAGTGTTTAACTATTTAGAGATCAGAACCAGATAGTACGTGCTGCCTAAATCCTGACTCAAATCAATCAAAGTAAAAAAATACAATTTTTCATCTATCAACCTCATCACTATGAAGTACAATATTTTAGGAAACACCGGACTACTGGTTTCGGAATTATGCCTGGGTACTATGACCTTCGGCGGGCGCGGTTACTGGACTGCCATCGGTACCCTGGAACAGGAGCCGGTGGATCAACTGGTGAAGCGTTCGGTAGACGCTGGAATCAATTTTATTGACACCGCTAACGTGTACTCCGAAGGCTTGTCGGAAGAGATGACCGGGCGGGCTATTCGCAACCTGGGTTTGGATCGCCATAGCTTAGTTTTAGCAACCAAAGTTCGGGGTGCCATGGGTAGTGGACCCAACCAAACTGGTTTAAGCCGGGGCCATATCATGCAGCAGGTGGAAGAAAGCCTACGCCGCCTCGATACCGACTATATCGATCTGTACCAGCTCCATGGCTATGATACATTTGTGCCACTGGAAGAAACCATGCGGGCGCTAGACGATATAGTGCGTAGCGGCAAGGTGCGTTACATTGGCTGTAGCAACCTGGCGGCCTGGCATATTATGAAGGCGCAGGGCTACGCCGAACTGCGTAATCTGACCAAATTCGTTTCCCTGCAGGCTTACTACACCATTGCCGGACGTGATCTGGAGCGGGAGCTGATACCAATGATGCTGGATCAGAAAATAGGCTTGATGGTCTGGAGTCCTTTGGCTGGTGGGCTGTTGAGCGGAAAGTATAAACGGGGAGAAGATGGCCCCGAAGGCTCGCGCCGGGTAGACTTTGACTTCCCACCGATAGACAAGGAACGAGCATTCGATATTTTGGATGTGATGCACCCGATGGCTGAGGAGAAAGGAATTTCAGTAGCCCAACTAGCTCTGGCCTGGTTGCTGCATCAGAAAGCCGTTACTACGGTAATTATTGGGGCGAAAAAGATGGAACAGTTAGAAGATAACCTGAAATCAGTAGACGTAAAGTTGTCTGACGCTGATCTGCAAAAACTGGACGAGGTTAGCCAACTAGCCCCCGAATATCCCGGCTGGATGTTTGAACGACAGGGCCGGGACCGGGTGAAGCAAGAGGAGGAGTTAAAGGTAAGAAACTAAACGATGGGTGATAACTGATGATGAATACTAATCTAATCCATCAATCACTATTCATCAGTTATTATTCATTACTCTTAAATGATACGCCTTGGGCTTGGTAAAGGTACGGATGCCCTGGTAGGAAAGCGTACTGCCAAAACCGGATTTCTTTCTGCCTGACCAGGGAAGAGTAGCACTCACCCGGTCGCAGCAGTTCCAGTAGGCGGTGCCACTATCAATTTTCGCAAGAATTTCTTTGGCTTTTTCCTGGGTATCGCAGTAGACGGCGGCGGTGAGTCCGTAATCGGTATCCTGCATTAAAGCTACGGCCTCTTCATCGTCGGCTACGCGTTGAATACCGATAATGGGTCCGAAAGATTCTTCCCGCATCACCTGCATTTGGTGGTTGACGTTGGTAAGTACGGTGGGTTCAAAGTAGTAACCGGTACGGTCGGCTTTTTTACCTCCGGTCAGAAGCCGGGCCCCATTATCCAGTGCATCCTGTACCTGCTGCTCTAGCACCGCAATCTGCTCCTGTCGCGCCAGCGGGCCGATGAATACCCCTTCCTCTTCCGGGTCGCCCAGTTTAAACTGCTGCACCTCCTGAGTGAAAGCTTCCATAAATTCATCGTAGATAGCCTGGTGAACGTAGACACGTTCTACAGCACAGCAACTCTGACCATTGTTGTAAAATGCCCCTTCAGCGGCAGCCTGAGCCGTTTTGGCAACATTCGCATTATCATTAGGAACGTAAAGCGGGTCTTTCCCCCCCAACTCCATCTGGCAAGGCACCATCTTAGGGGCTACCGTTTCGTAGATATAATGACCAGTACGGTTCGATCCGGTAAAGAAGTAACCATCCAGCGGTAGCTCCAGCAAGGCCTGGCCTACCTTGCCACCTCCCACCACTACCTGAAATACATTCTCGGGAACACCCGCCTGGTGCAATAATTCGCCAATCTTCAATCCGGTAAGGGTGGTGTACTCCGATGGTTTATACAGCACCGCATTTCCAGCGATGAGTGCGGGAACGAAAACGTTGACGCCTACCAGGTAGGGATAATTCCAGGCGGAGATATTGGCGATAACTCCCAGCGGCTCGTAGGCAATCTTCTCTACCAAGCCTTCTTCTTCGGTGACTACTTCCTCCGCCAACCACTTTTCCGAATTTTCTACGAAGTACTGAATGCGTCCGCGGGCTCCATTCAGTTCATTATGCGCCTGATTTAGCGGCTTACCCATCTCCTGCGTAAGTGTGGCAGCCAGCTCATCCGCCTGATTTTTTAGTAGTTCGGAAAACCGGGCAATCGTGGCAATTCGCTCCGTAATAGGAGTTTGGCTCCAGGCCGGTTGGCCCTGCCGAACTTGTTCGTATTTTTTCTGGGCCGAGGCGGCTGTATCCCCTTCTAATGTAGTAATCAGGGCTTCTGTAGCCGGGTTGATAATGTCCATGTTCGTAAGCTTTCGTCTGCTGGCCTAGTTATACATTGCCGGAGGTAAAACAAAGTAAATTCGTGGGATTTTATTTATTTGAACTTCTATGCAATCCTTTGAGACATACCTGAGTGGTTTCACCTCTCTGCCACTGGCCTCTATGCAGGCGTTATTAGATTTATTTGAACCAGTAGCGATGCAGAAGGGTGACTACTTAGCGACTGAGGGTGAGTTTGCCAAGAAACTGGCGTTTGTGGAGTCGGGCGTACTTCGGGCTTACTACCGTAGTCCTAAGGGCGAAGAATTCAACAAGATTTTCTTTGTCAACCCAGCCATTGTCGGGGCTTATTCCTCCTTGATTACTGGGCAGCAGAACATGATTAATATTGAGTGCCTGACCGATTGCGCGTTGCTGCAAACTAACTTTTCGCGCATCTTGGCCCTTTACGAAGAGCATCCTATGGTAGAAAGGCTCAACCGGGTGATTGCCGAAGATTTTTTTGTGAAGAAAGAACGCCGCGAAATGTCGCTGGTGATGAACGATGCTTCGGAACGCTACGCCATGTTTCAGCAACAGTATCCCGAACTGGAAAATCAGGTGGCTCAGTACCACATCGCTTCTTATTTAGGCATTACCCCCACCCAACTAAGCCGAATCCGGGCAAAAAGGAGCTAATTTATCCTAATATAGACTCGTAACCGCGTATCATTAAGATAGTAAAATGCTGATAGTCAAATATTTGACCCATATTCAACTTTCCATTATCCACTTTCAATTAGTATTATTTCTTTACATATGTAAATGTTCCGGCTCCGGAAAGTCCTGACCTTTGATTCATCATCAATTAAACTATGGTATGAATCAGATCACCGAAGAAAAAACGGAATTGGTTAATAAGTATCAGAATAACGACCGAAAAGCGGAACGCCCTTCTAACGCCTTTGTGGGAGTTTCCTGGACGATGCTGTTGGTGGGAATGACGGCCTACTTCATTGGCTTGTACAATGCCGACATGGAGCTTAATGAAAAGGGATACTATTTCACAATGATTATGTTCGGTCTCTTTGAGGTAGTATCCGTACAGAAGAGTGTGCGCGACCGCCTGGAAGGTATTCCGGTAACGGATATTTACTACGGTATCAGCTGGTTCGCGGCCATTCTCTCGGTCACCTTGCTCACCATCGGACTGTGGAATGCTGACCTGGCGCTAAGTGAGAAAGGATTTTATAGTATGAGCTTTTTGCTCAGCATGTTCTCAGCCATTGCCGTGCAGAAAAATACCCGTGACTTACAAAGTGCTGATAACAAATAAACTCACATCTCCCGGTAATTACTCTTAGCAGTTTTTGCCGGGGGATGTCGGTTGTGGTTCTTCATTTTATGTTGTAAAAAACGATATATTTACTTAGTATTTGAATCTTAAAATATAAGAGAGAGAGGTATCCAAGTCTGTGAATCGAAAATTTTAGTTGCAATAATTTGGAAAATTCAACTATCAACTCAACTGAGGAAATAAAAACGGCAAATTCAGAATCAGGTTCTCAGTACTACGCCTTCATTAGCTATAGCCGTCATGATAAGCGCTACGCCCACTGGCTACAAGATTACATACAGACTAGACGAATACCCAAACATCTCCGGCGAAAAGCAAATATCACTGGCCCCACATTGCAACCAGTATTCCGGGATGAATCAGATCTCTCCTCCTATGGCAACCTTTCAGATGCAATTAAGAATGCCCTAGAAGCTTCGCATTACCTAGTGGTTGTGTGCTCTCCCTATGCAGTTGCGTCTGAATACGTTAAACTAGAGATAGATTACTTCAAATCGCTGGGACGCAGTGATCGTATCCTTTGTTTAATTGCTGGCGGCATTCCGAACGCCACGAAGGAGTCGCCGGAACGTGCCTCTCTTGAATGCTTTCCCCGAGCCATACGCTATCCAATGAATACTGCTGGTGAAGTCTCTGGCACTCCTTTGGCTCAAGCTGATCTTCCATTGGCAGCAGACGTTAGAGGGAGTGATGATACCTTACCATCCGTAGAGGGAGATAGAATTGTAGCCGGATTGCTTGGCATATCATTGCGAGAGCTTCAGCAGAATTTAGAACGGCAACAACTAAAGCGCCGTCTTTGGTTGGCGCTTCTATTTTTTGCATTTGTTGCTTCCGCTCTTCTTGTTTGGGATACTTTCTTAAGGGAACATGAGACGTATTATAAAGACTATGTGCGGAAATTTGGAAAGTGGGAAGGAGTAAGTCCAGTAAACTTAACTATTTCACCGCGTCCGGAGAAAATGTACAAATTCGTCCGAAAGGGTAGAACAGGGCCTGTTCAGCGCGTTGAGTTAGTCAATGCAACAGGAAGGCTGGCCTTTCATACGATGAGGAGCATACTGGGAAATGAAATTAATAATAATTGTTCTACAGCTAGGGCAGTCATTGTGGAATTTGAATACGATGAGGAAGGACAGGTTCTTAAAGAGAAATGGTTAAGCCAATATGGCCGTGAAATTGAGGTAATACAGTATACCGGAAGTTCAGTGGCTCAGTTTACTGAGGCCGACTTTGGATGTTCTCGTACTCCGTCGGGTATACAGTACGTTCGCTACACACGCGATTTAGAAGGTAGAGATGTAAAGATTGAGTTCCTCAACCGTGACAGGAAACCAGCACGCAATGCTGAACTTGTATACGGTTATGTTTTCGAATGGGATGATGCGAACCAGCTAGTAAGTAAATATGGATTTGATGCTGAAGGACGCCATTCTCCTGACAAGAACGGAATATGGAAGACTAAGTATGAACGAGTTGCCCGAACAAATGGTGCGGTAGAAACGGTGCGTTACTTAGGGACCGATGGTCTTCCAGTATATTACGAATACGTAGCTGGTTATACCGATATAATGGACCTAACAGGTAATATTGTGAAGAGAAGTTTTTTTGATAGTAAGGGTAAACCCACTCAACACAAAGGTAGAATGGCGGGGTGGACTAAGGAGTACGACGAAATGGGTAATGAGACGAAAAAAAGTTTTTTTGGAGTGAATGGTGCTCCAGCTATTGTAAACGACGGCTATTCAGCCGTACGAAGTGAGTATGGAGAACAGGGTGAATTACTAAAGATAGTTTATCTTGATCCTCAGGGTGATCCGGTGCTAATAAAACCTAAAAACATCCCTGACAATTCAACTAAAAAAGGAATGTATGCTGTCGAATACTTCATTCATGATGAGAATGGCGAGATAATAAGGACTCAATATTTGGGCGTTGACGAAGAGCCAACTATCACAACTGAGCTATTTTCTGAGATATATGAAGAGTTAGATTCAAATGGAAACATAATTCAGAGTTCCTATCTGGGACTCGATGGTAAACACGTGATAAATAGTCGTTGTAAGTGTTCTGCTTATAGAAGAGAATTCGATGAACAAGGGAGAGTAACGCGGAGTACGACTTTAGATCCTGATAGCAACCCCATAGTCGATCAATATGGCTTTCCAACGATAGTCCACGAATACGATTTACAAGGAAGAAAGAAGAGGTCAATCCTCTATGGACCTGAAGGAGAGAAAACATTATCAAACCGAGGGGTAGCAGGCTGGAGTAATCAGTACGATAGTGTAGGGAATTTTATTAAACAGAGCTACTTTGGGTTAGATGGTCAGCCTATCTTAAATTCAAGTGGTCTTGCAGGCATTAGTGATGAGTACGATAGTAGAGGCAACCGTATTAAACGAAGTCATCTTGGCCTGGATGGCCAACCTATTCTCTATTTTATTGGTACAGCAGGCTGGAGTCATGAGTACGATAGTAGAGGCAACCGTATTAAACGAAGTTATTTTGGTCTGGATGGCCAGCCAACCTTAACTTCAGGTGGTCTTGCAGGCTGGAGTAATGAGTACGATGCTAGAGGAAATAATACGAAGACGAGTTACTTTGGCCTAGATAATCAACCTGTTCTATCTTCAAGTGGCTATGCAGGCTGGAGTGATGAGTACGATGCTAGAGGAAATAATACGAAGACGAGTTACTTTGGCCTAGATAATCAACCTGTTCTATCTTCAAGTGGCTATGCAGGCTGGAGTGATGAGTACGATGCCAGGGGCAATAATACGAAAAGGAGTTTCTTCGGCCTAGATGGCCAGCCTATCTTAAGTTCAAGTGGCTATGCAGGCTTTAGTTATGAGTACGATGGTAGAGATAACAACACAAAGACCAGTTATTTCGGTCTAGAAGGCCAGCCAATCTTAAATTCAAGCGGTATTGCAGGAGTGAGTGATGAGTACGATGTCAGGGGAAACCATATTAAACGTAGTTACTTCGGCATAAATGGTGAACCAATTGTCGCCTCTTTTGGGTATGCCGGTCGTACCCAAAAATTCGATAAGCGTGATAATGAAATCGAGCGTCGTTATTTTGGGCTGCAGGGCGAGTTAGTGCTAAATCAAGATGATACTCCGTTTGCCCTAAGAAAGAGAGAATATAACAAGCATGGGCAACTGCTCGTTGAGTGGATTTTTGATGCCAATGGAGCAGCTATAGAAATTGAGCCAGGTGTCTATGCTTACCGACATAGGTATGACAAAAATGGCGCAGAAGTAGAAAAGGTACCAGTTACCTCACCACTAGAGATACCTCACTCTGATTGACCTTCAGAAAGATAGAAACTAGATGTTTACTGGAGCTTGTGTAGTCTATTAAAACATGGACTTATCGGCACAAAAACTCAAAAAGTGCGTATAAACCTTTTCAGCATCCATTAACGGAATTTGAGAATTAGCGAAGAATTCGGCGCGCCATTGGACGCCAATTACTTTGCCTTCTTCGGTCTGCTTCCACAGAAAAGCTTCCACTAGTCCGTCGGGGGAGGTGGCTAGCACTTCTAGGTTACTTCCCACCTCCTTGATGGCTTGATGGTGTACCGAATTGACAGTGCGGTTTATTTCTTCATCGTGCAATCGGGCTAGTAGTTTTCCTTCATCTAAAACAATCGGATGGTTTAGCTGATCGTACAGAGCCGCATCCCGATGCTGTTCTAATTCGGGCCGTTGGGTGGCAATATCCTGGTAGAGGGTTCCGCCGAAGTAGGCGTTCATGATTTGGAAGCCCCGGCAAATGCCAAATACTGGTTTATTATTCTTGATGGCGTAATCTAAAACGTGCAGTTCGTATTCATCGCGCAGCGGGTCGCCCAGCCAGGGGCCAATGGGTTTTTCGCCGTAGGTTTCGGGAGCCAGATCGGAACCACCCTGAAACACAAAGCCGTCCATCTGGGCCAGCAATTCGTGCAGTTTATCTTCCCCCAAGTCCGGAATTAGTACCGGTAGCACATCGGGCCGGTGCAGGTAGCGGGCCATATCCCGTTCCAGGTAGCAGAGGTGCTTAGCCGAGAAGTACGCCCGTTCTGAATCAGGGTACATAATACAAGCCGATACTCCGATTTTAATCATAGTGCCGCAGTGTACAGTTGCATAAAATCTTCCCGGCTTACCGGTTTAGGATTGTTGGGGTGGGCAAAGTCTTCGGAAGCCAGCGTCGCTAATTCGTCAATATGTTCTTCGCGCACTCCTTGCTCGCTCAAGCGCGTAGGTAAACCGATTTTCTGGTTCAGATTGAGCAAGGCCTGAATAACTGCCTCTCCACTATGGTTAGTCAACCCTATGGCCTGCGCCATTACAGCAAAGCGGTCTTCAAAGCCATCAATATTAAACCGCAGGCCGTAGGGGATACAGATAGCGTTAGCCAGTCCGTGATGCATATCCAGCAGGGCCGACAATGGATGGGCCATGGAGTGGACCACTCCCAATCCCTTCTGAAAAGCTACCGCTCCCATTAGTGAAGCGAGCAGCATCTCCCGCCGCGCTTCTACATCAGACTGGTTCACCGCCTTTTCCAATGAACGGGCGATCATCCGAATACCTTCTAGGGCAATACCATCGGCCATAGGGTGATAGTTTTTTGCCAGGTAGGCTTCCATGTTATGGGTGAGAGCATCCATGCCGGTAGCGGCGGTTACTGCCGGGGGTAGTTCGTAGGTGAGTTCGGGGTCAGCAAACACTATTTGCGCCAAGAGCGTGGGATGAAAAAGGATATGCTTTTTGCGGGTGACGTCGTCGGAGATAATTGCACTACGGCCTACCTCGCTACCGGTGCCCGCCGTAGTGGGAATGGTCACAAACAGCGGTACCGGTTCGGTAATGTACTGGTCGCCGCCGATGAGTTCGTCGTACTCCAGCAAATCCCGTGTGTTATTGATGCTAAGGGCTACGGCTCGGGCTACATCCATGGCCGCTCCGCCGCCCAAGCCGACAATCGCGTCGCTACCGTGTTGGTGGTAGGCTTCATTTCCCTTGAGCACATCCGACTTTACCGGATTTTTAGAAATATCGCAGAACAGTTCGGGCGATAAGCCTTGTTGCCGCAGGTCGTCCATTATCTTCTCAAAAAAGACCAGTTTTGCTACTACTCCGTCGGTAATCAGCAGCGGGCGTTGGCTTCCCTGGCTTTTTAGGTAACTAGCAAGTTCCTGAACGGCTCCTTCGCCGAAGCGAACGATGGTAGGAAAATTAAATTGATGAATCATAAATAATTAGCAGTGTGCAATGAATAGTATACAGTAGGTGAGTTTAGTTGTTTTCCTCGATGAGTCGATTTACTTCTTCTTTTAAAACAGGAACGTGTTTGTTAATAATCGCCCAAATGTTCTCATCAGAGAGATTATCATATGAATGAATTATTTGATTTCTTAATCCTACAATTCGTTTTGCGTCTGAAATTGGAAATGAAGGATCACGTTGAATTATTCTATTGACTGCTTCTCCAATTATTTCCAAATCTCGTTCAACCGCCCTCTTCAGAAGAATATTTGACTCATACTGATTAAAGTCTTTGGGAATATCTTCAAAGTAGCTCTCTATCTCAAGAATAGCAGCTCTAATATCATACAGCCACTTTAGTATCCTTTCGTCCATATATTAACACCTTATTACGGTCAATCGAACGCTTAAGTATAGGGTTTTTCAGCGTTTGAGCCTCTACTAAATCTACCTTTCTGGAGAATAAATGTTCTAGGGTTTCTTTAAAATCCATATAATTATCGAAGTACTCTAGAGGATTCACATCAGAAAACCTGACTAAAAAATCGATATCACTCTCTGAAGACAAACCATCTTTTACTACTGATCCGAATGCATACAACTCACTAACGTAGTGCTTTTTACAAAGATCACGAAGTTTATCAATGTGTGCTTGTAATAATTTCATAACGAAATATACGGATAAAGTACACCCGGAGGTGATCTGCTAGTATACTAACTACAAATTATATCACTTCAAAGTAGCGCTTTATCTCCCAGTCGGTGACGGCTTGGGAGTATTGGCGCCACTCCCACTCGCGGGTACGCACGAAGTGATCGACGAAATCCGCTCCGAAGAGTTCAGTAGCTATGTCAGAACCTTTCATTGCCTGAGATGCCTCCCATAAATTGCGGGGTAGCACCCCGTACTGCTCGTCTTCGTAGCCATTCGCCACTGTTTTAGGTTGATCTAACTTCAAATTATTTTTAATACCGTACAGCCCACTAGCGAGAGCCGCTGCCATTGCCAAATATGGGTTAGCATCTGAACCCGGCACACGGGTTTCCAGCCGGGTAGACTTCTTTCCGCCGGTTAGTGCCCGTAGGGCAGTGGTGCGGTTATCCAGTCCCCAGGTGAGGGTGGTAGGAGCCCAGGCGCCTTCCACCAACCGCTTGTAGCTGTTGATGGTGGGGGCGTACATCGGCAGAATGTGAGGCAGGCAATGTAACTGTCCGGCTACGTAGCTCTGGAACTGCGGTGACATAGCATTTTCATCAGAATCATCAAAGAAGAGGTTAGTTTGCTGCTCGCTATCCCACAGGCTTTGATGGATGTGGCCGCTACAGCCGGGTAGCTCGCGATTCCAGCGGGCCATAAAGCTGGCCATAATGCCGTGCTGGTAGGCAATCGCCTTCACCCCGGTTTTAAACAATACTGCCCGATCAGCGGCTTCTAGAATATCGGCGTAGAGAATAGCCGCTTCGTATACTCCGGGGCCGGTTTCGGTATGTAGCCCTTCCAGCGGCACATCAAACTGCAGCATCAGGTCAAACAAGTCGTTAAAGAACGGACTATTTAACGAGCTGCGCAGCATAGAATAGCCGAACATACCAGGTGTGAGGGGTTCGATATTAGTAAATGATTTTTCCTCCAGGGTTTCGGGGGTCTCGGCAAAATTGAACCACTCAAACTCCTGAGAGAACATGGGAGCGTAACCGGCATCTACGGCCTGTTGCTTTATCTTTTTAAGCAAACTGCGCGGACATACTGCCAGGCTCTTTCCGGCTTCTCCCCCAAAATCACCCAGCAGAAACGGCAGATTATCTTCCCAGGGAATCTGACGGAAAGTGATGAAGTCCAGTTGAGCATCGGCGTCGGGGTAGCCGGTATGCCAACCGGTGTACTGAGCGTTGTCGTAAGCGGTATCTACGGCATCCCAACCAAACACCACATTGCAGAAGCCAAAGCCTCCGTCTACAATAGATATAAACTTATCTTTATGCACCACCTTACCCCGTAAAATACCATCGATATCGGTAATAGCCAGCTTTACTTTGTGAGCCGGATGATCGTTGACCACCTGCTTAATTTCTTCCTGCGTCATCAAATGAATGGTTGAATGTTGAAATGAGAGAATTAAAAAATCATTTCTAAAGAAAGTAAACCTGGGTTAAGATGCTAATGATTAGGGAAAATAAACAATTGGCGGAGGGCAAGGAGCCTAGCGCAGGGTGTTTGATTTACTCAACCAACTGTAATAAAGTCTAGTGTAGTGAATGATAGGATACTCTGACACTAGAACACGCTAACCCCATAACACTTTTGTTCAGGAGTGCACGTAGACTGTCCGATAACGGGCATGTCGTTTGACTAAAAAGTGCGTTTCTAGCTATTTTAGGCCGTTTTTTACAGTTGGCACAGCAGTTGAAATATACTTAGTGTATTCATTAATAAACACCCGGATTGCCGGCCACATTTACCCAAAAATTTAAATAATCATGACAACGCAAGTTCACACCCCCAACAGTTTATTTATTGACACTGAATTCGCTTCAATTCCTTATTCAGAAACAACATTACGACTAAACGCCAAACTAGGCATGCAACGAAATACCACCCCGTTCTCCGGAATGGAGACCGGTAAATTCCGCCGCCTGTTTGATCGTCATACTACTGCTTATCGCCGACGTTGGTAGCAGCCGCTAACCCTCAGAACCCAAGGAAGGGCTGCTTAGGCTTTTTCCTGATTTTGTAACGCTAGAATCAATATTAACAGTTACCTCCACTGTTTCTAGTTTTGGTGGTTCCTTTTTCTCGAATCTTCGTTCCAGCATATACACTGCTGGTCCTACCAGAAAGTAAATAAATCCGCCAACAATGGCTAGCCAGGGCGGACCGAATAACTCAGCTATGCCGGAGATAATAATAGACAGCAAGGCAACGCCGCTCTGAATAAAGTACTGATACATGGTTTTGGCTGATTTCCAGCACTCCATATCGCTCAGGGACAGTGCCTCTTGTTGGCAGTTGGCATGGCGGTAGAGTAAGGCAAAGGCCAGCATTAGCGAAAAATAACCTGCACTATAAATCAACATCGTAGTGGGCAGCGCATCCCAACTCACTACCGAAGTAACCAGCGTATAGAAGGCTTCCTGATCAAAGTCTATCCCGAAGAGCAACAACAGCATATAGCCTAAGTAGCGTAGCATAAAGCTGACGACAAACTTGAGTGGGTACACGTAGAACAGCACTACCAGCAACAGAAAAGTATTCAGTACTACAGTACGCTTATCTTTCAGGCCAAAACGCAGGAAGTACAGATAATGCTGATACCAGATGAGAATTAGTACGACCGTGCTGGCAGCAAAAGCCAGAATATCCCCGGTAAAGCTGATTAGTTCCTCGCTGGTTCTCGGAATTTCGGAGGAGATAAGCAGTAGCGTAATGGCCAGGGCAAATACTCCGTCGCTAAGCTGTTCTAATCGCGAAGATCCTTCCCCCCGATGGACATAAATATTGGACTGATCAATTTTTTGCTGCTTCAGGTTTTGGCGGATATTCATGAGCTGGAATGAGTGTTATGATGTTAGAGTGTTCAATTGTTGTAGTAGGGAATTTTTGATGTTAAGTTGGTTTCCTCTTAGTGATAGATGCTCCTAAAGCTTTTCCATTTACATTTCTTTCCATCTCATCTGACCCGAACACCTTAACACTACAAAACCGTTACACAAAAACACTAATTACTTTACTAACTTCGTCTGGCGATTAAACTGCCGGTTCCATTTGGGCTGATTGCGGCGGAAACCCCAGGCGGCTACCATCATCATTCCGAAGGTAGATATTCCCAGCATACCGTAAAAGGGTGTTTCGGGAATGCGGGTAAGCGTTTCGGATACTAGGGCTGCGTACAAGCCCATCACCGACCAGTACATGAAACTGAAGTGTAATCCGATATTACCGCCACGGGGCTTCTTCAGCATATTCGGTAACATGCCTGTTAGCAGGGTAACTAGCCCAATTATGGCGGCTACATGAAAGATTCCAAACCGGCCCCACATATGATAGATACCAAAAGCTGTTAGGTTGACCAGTAGCATGTTGAAGGCGTAGAAATAGCCAATCTGCTGATGGCGCTTACTTCCCTTTTTCATAATCAGTACTATGGTGCCGCTAATGAGGGCTAACACCGCTACAATCACATGGAAAGCTCCCAGCGAGTCGTGAATGATATTGTTCATGATTAGGCGTTTTTAGGTTTAGTGTCAATGTAGGACTTGATGGCGCTAACGTAGGTCTCAAAGGCGTTTACTCCCTGCCGGGTAATCTTGCAGATGGTCAATGGGTAGTTGTCTTTGAACGTCTTTTGCACATCCAGGTAGCCCGCGTCTTTGAGCTTATTGATTTGTACACTGAGATTACCTGCGGTGGCCCCGGTTTTTTCCTTGATGTAGTTGAACTCTGCCTGCTGCACCCCAATTAGCAACGATACTATCGCCAGCCGAAGTTGAGAGTGCAGCAGCGGGTCCAGTGATTCAAAATTACTCATGGGTGTACTGCGATTTGAGGAGGAACCCCGGAATGATGTAGCTGATCATGGTAGCCAGTGCCAGCAACAGCAGTTGGGTTTGAAACGGCACAAAGAAGGCGACCAGGGCCAGCGACCAGGTGCCGACAGCCCCAATGATTAAGGGAGTAAAGCGGAACAGGCTTCCGGAAATAAAAATCCCTATTCCGTACAGAATCAAAATAATTGGATAGGCCGCTCTAAAACCGATCTCAAAGCCCGCACCTATCAGCGTAATTATAATACCAACAAATACCGCTAGCCAGAGGCTTTGCATAATAGTGCCCACATAGGTTTTTACCCGTTGCTTCCGATACTTGCCTACCTTCCAGATAGTAGCTACTATCCCCACCAGCATGAGTGACCATACGGCGTAGGGATGGGCGAAATCGGTGAGGGTAAGCAACAGGTAGTGACCGATACTGGCTACCAGTACCAGCCAACCCCAGAGTAAGAGAAAGTAGCCATCGTCTTTAACATCTTGCTTAGCATTGGCAATCATATTCTGGATTATTTCCCAGGATTCAGTTTCAGTCATGGGTGATTTTCTAGTTTTCATAGTTCGGAATTTAGTATTTATAAACTAGTTTACGTTATAAACTAAATTAGGTTGTAAAGTTCGGGGAATATCGTGTTCGGGTATGTTTGAACACTTGAATACTAGCTACTCAATGTAAACTCCGGCAACCGAACAATCTCCCCACCCTTCTTGGCTGACTCGTGGGCGAGGATTCCAACACAGGTGATGTTGGCCGATTGTTGAGCATTGGGGTAAGGCGAACGGCTATTTACTAGTGCATCCAGAAACTCATGTACTAGGTGGGGGTGCGAACCACCGTGGCCGGCTCCCTGGGTAAACGAGAGGTGTTGGTTATCGTCAGAATCGTACACTCCGCCAGTGGTGAAGCGTTGAATGGGTTCGGGTAGAAGATGGGCGTAATCGGGGCTTTCTACTCGTTCAGGAATTTCCGGTTCGGGCTTTTTGGCAGTGTGTACTACCAGCGGCTCCCCTTCAATCAGCGGCCACTCTACGGCTTTCTTCACTCCATATACTTCAAAGCTCTCGCGGTACTGCCGGGCCACGTCAAACAGTGATCGGTAGATATGCGCGCTCAAATCCGAATCTTTGAATTTGATATGCGTGGTTTCTATTGCGTAGGGTGAATTATAGTGCTGGTGCAACTCCTCCCGGATAGTGCCGGAGCCAAAGCAGGAAACATATTCCGCCTCGTTGCGGGTCAGTCCTAGTACCGGACCCACGCAGTGAGTGGCGTAGTACATCGGTGGCAAGCCCGGCCAGTAGTTGGGCCAGCCGTCCATATCCTGCTGATGACTAGCTTTCAGAAACTGCACTTTGCCTAGCTCGCCTTTTTCGTACAGCTCCTTCATAAACAGAAACTCCCGGGCGTAGATGACCGTCTCCATCATCATATAGGTTAACCCGGTTTCGGCCACCAGCTTCACAATCTCCTCGCACTCCTCTACGGTAGTCGCCATCGGCACGGTACAGGCCACGTGTTTTCCGGCTTTCAGGGCCTTAATGGACTGAATAGCATGGTCGGGAATGGGAGTGTTAATATGTACCGCATCAATATCCGGGTCTTTCAGCAGTTCATCGTAGTCGGTGTAGCGCTTCTCGATGTTAAAGGCATCCCCGATCTCATCCAGTTTAGACTGTGTACGCTGGCAAATGGCATACATGTTAGCGTTAGGGTGGTATTGGTAGATAGGAATAAACTCGGCCCCGAATCCTAGTCCAATGATGGCAATATTGATTTTCTGATCGCTCATAGTTGTTAGGTTAGTTGGTGAAACGACAAGATATTTCTTTCTGCTTGGCCTTGAAAGGTTAGACAAACAATTGTTTCAAAAAGGCTAATCCATCGGAGGCAAAGCGATCCTGATCTTCGGCCAGATGCCGCCAAATGCAAACCGCTCCGGCAAGCTCTTTAATTTCAGGAGTGAAGCTTTCAATGGATACGCAACCTTGGTAATTCACTCTCTGTAAACCTCTTCTGAGATCATCCCAGCGGAACTGCCCGGTGCCGGGCGTACCCCGGTAGTTCTCGGATACCTGAACGTGAATTAGTTTGTCTCCTACCGTGAGAATCGCCTGTTCTACGTCCGGCTCCTCAATGCCCATATGAAAGCCATCGAGTAGCACACCCGCAGCCGGGTGGTTAATATTATCTACCAACCGACGAACGTCGCTAGCCGTATTAACCAAATCCGTTTCAAAGCGATTAAGGGGTTCCAAAGCAATTTGTGCTCCGCTTTGCTGGGCCATCTGGCAAGCTTTCCGTAAATTCTCTACTGCCCGGTTCCATTCTACTTTCCGCTGCTCATCTGGCAGCATGCGGGCTTTACCCACTGCCGAATACATCGGTCCTGCCACAAATGTAGCTTCCCACTGATTGCATAGTGCAAAGCACCGTTCAATGTAATCAAAGCAGGCCTGATGGATCGCGGGATCATCGTGGGTGAGATCTCGGGTAGGTCCGAAGGCCGCGCACACGATAGGAGTTAAATTGTGTTCATGTAGTACTGCCTTCACTTTTGCCCCGTCAATCAGTTCGGGGTACTCTACCGGTATCTCTACGGCATCGTACCCCATCGCCTTAATCTTAGGAAAGAGGGCTACGGTATCCGTTGTAAAGGGAGAAGTCCAAAGCCAGGTGCTAACGCCAAAAGTGATCATGAAAGTAGTGTTTCAATTAAAGCTAAGAAAATAGTTGTTCTAACAAAGCCATTTTACCGAAAGCCGTACCTGTTTGCCAACTACTCAGACTTTTTATGTCTTGCCTACGGAACACTTTTTCTGGTCGTCTCCGTTATTTTGTAAATATGATCAATGGTTCAGCTTGAATGAATTTATCAAATACCACCAAGAAAGACTTATTGACGTATGGCAACTATTAATGCCTTAGACTTTACAGTGAAGATTGATGACCTACAACAAGCTAAGTTTGTAGAAAAAACTTATTCTGATAAACTATCATCAAATCAGGTACTTTTAGAAATTGATCAGTTTTCATTTACCTCAAATAACATTACTTATGGTGTGGTAGGAGAGAAAATGAACTACTGGAAATTTTTTCCAACCCGATCAGGTTACGGAATTATTCCAGCTTGGGGGTTTGCCAATGTTGTCATTTCTAATCATCCAGATGTAAAAGTAGGTCAGCGGTTTTATGGATATTACCCCATGAGTACTCACTTATTGGTTACCATTAACAATGTGAGCAGTAAAGGTTTTGTGGATAATACTGAATACCGTCAAACTCTTCCATTAGTCTATAATTTTTACACGAACACAGAACAAGATCCTGCATTCACCCCCGGAACTGAAGAGTTAATTTCCCTATTTCGCCCTTTATTTGTTACCTCTTTTCTGATTGATGACCATTTGGCAGAACAGAATTTCTGTGGGGCTACTCAAATAATAATCACAAGCGCATCCAGTAAAACGGCTCAAGCATTAGCCGGTCTGTTGGCATATCGTAAAAAAGAAAATGCTTTGAATTGGAATCTTTTAGGGCTTACGTCAAGAAAGAACATAGAATTTGTAAAGCAGTATGGGTGGTATGATAAAGTCATAAGCTATGATTCAATTACTCAATTGAATGCTAACGAAAAATCAGTTTTAGTAGATTTTACTGGCAATCATAATCTTCAATTCCAACTGCAAACTTTGTTGAAAGACAATCTAGTGTATAATTGTCTGGTGGGATTTGTTGATTGGCAGAATCTGAAAGGTGAAAACTCACTACCAAAAAAAGGAGAAGTTTTCTTTGCTCCTTTATATGCAACAAAACAGCAACAAGCATGGGGTTTTGCGAAATTCCAGCAAAAAGTTGGAATAGCTTGGCAACAATTTATAAACTCCATCCAATCAACGATTTCTATTAAAAAGTATGTCGGATCTCAAGAATTAGAACAACTTTATTCAGACATGTTAAACGGGAGAATTGACCCTAAATATGGCAATATTGTACGTTTAAACAGATGAATAAAAAAATCATAACAAACCTGAAGAAGAAACTATGAAACTACCCAACACTAGCTTTTTGGTGCTAAGCGTTTGCTTGCCCATCTTTTTATCCAGTTATCACCTAAAAAAAACAGTATTGGATTCTATTTATTTAACTGACACCACCAACGTACTACTGCAAGAATGGACCGGCCCCTACGGCGGGGTGCCGGCTTTCAATGAAATGACCGTGGAAGCGGTAAAACCGGCATTGGAGCAAGGCATGAAAATGAGTTTGCGAGAAATTGATGCTATTGCCAATAATTCGGAGGCACCTACCTTCGAAAACACCATTGTGGCGATGGAACGCTCGGGCGAAGAACTAGGCCGAGTGTTTACCTACTACGGTATCTACAGCAGTAATATGTCTTCGCCTGAATTCCGGGAGGTGCAGCAGGAAATGGCTCCCAAACTCTCGGAGTATTCATCAAAAATCTCTCAGAACGAAGAATTGTTTAAGCGGATAAAGGCAGTATACGAGCAATCTCAGCAGGAGCCGCTGGGCGGCACCCCGCTGGAGGACGATCAGCAAAGGCTGGTAGAATTGATCTACAAACGCTTTCAAATGAACGGAGCGGAGCTAGATGAGGGAAAGAAAAAGCGTTATGCCGAGATCAATAAAGAACTCTCGAAACTCTATACCCAGTTTTCTAACAATGTGCTGGCCGATGAAGAAGGTTATGTGACCTATCTTACTGATAATCAAATTAGTGGCTTATCCGAATCGCTTATCAGTGCTTATGCCAAGGCGGCCGCCGACCGGGGCAAGGAAGGTATGTACGCGGTTACCAACACCCGTTCGGCTATGGACCCGTTTCTGACCTATTCGGATGAACGAGACTTACGGGAAAAGGTATGGCACACTTACTACTCGCGAGGAGATAATGGCGATGAGCACGATAATAATGAGATTATTGAGGAAATTCTGAAACTGCGCAGGGAACGGGTTGGCCTGTTGGGTTACGATAACTATGCCGAGTGGCGGTTACAGGATCGGATGGCCAAAAATCCCGAGAACGCGATGGAGCTACTGAATGCGGTATGGCCTGCCGCCATTGCCCGGGTAGCCGAAGAGGTAGAAGATATGCAAGCGGTAGCCGATGCTGAAGGCGATACTATTACCATCAAACCCTGGGATTATCGATACTATGCCGAAAAAGTGCGGCAGCAAAAGTACGATCTGGATTCGGACGAAGTGAAGGAGTACTTACAGTTGGACAAACTACAGGAAGCAATGTTCTACGTGGCTGGCGAAATATTTAACTATAACTTCACTCCGGTGCCCGAAGGAAAAGTACCAGTCTTTCACCCCGATGTAAAAGCGTGGGAGGTAACCGACAAAACCTCAGGCGAACACATCGGCTTGTGGTATCTGGATCCGTTTGCCCGTACCGGTAAGCGTTCGGGAGCCTGGGCTACTACATACCGCCGCCACACCACGTTCGACGGCAAAGAAACGGTGTTGGGTTCTAATAACTCTAATTTTGTAAAGCCGGCCCCCGGCCAGCCATTGCTGATCTCCTGGGATGATGCTACTACTTTCTTCCATGAATTTGGTCATTCTATACACTATTTTTCCTCGAACGTACGCTACCCCTCCCTTAATGGTGCCGTTCGCGATTATATTGAGTTCCAGTCTCAATTGCTAGAGCGTTGGCTTTCTACTGATCTGGTGATTGAGAACTATCTGGTTCATTACGAAACCGGTGAGCCTATGCCACAGGAGCTGGTCAACAAAATTAAGAAAGCTGATACCTTCAATCAGGGTTTTGCAACGACTGAATACCTGGCGTCTGCTTTGATGGATATGAAACTGCACTTGACTGACCCCAAAAATCTGGATGTAGATACGTTTGAGAAGGAAACGCTGGCCGCAATGAACATGCCTGAAGAGTTAGTAATGCGCCACCGTACGCCCCACTTTAGTCACGTATTCTCCGGAGAAGGTTACGCTACCGCTTACTACGGTTACATGTGGGCTGACGTACTCACTGCCGATGCTGCCGAAGCCTTTGCCGAGGCTCCCGGCGGGTTCTACGACAAAGAGTTAGCTAATAAGCTGGTCAAATACCTGTTCGCCCCCCAAAACTCGGTAGAGGCTTCAGAAGCCTACCGGCAGTTCCGGGGTCGCGATGCTGAAATTGAAGCCCTCATGCGCGACCGAGGCTTCCCCGTTCCTGAAGAATAGTAAAATAGTATTGTAGTGTTATGGTGTTTGAGTGTCAAGGCATCCAAAAACTTGGAGTGATAAGAGACCATCCAAGCACTCTAGTGCTACGATACATAAATACCGCGCGGTAGCCGCTGTAACACTCTAATTCAACTTTACAATTTTTTTCTCGTTAGTACGTCTTACTAATCACCATGAAAGCACTGAGTTTAACCGGTAGGTTGGTATCGAGTAAGGAGAATGAAATTAGTTTAGCAGTACAGCGTGAACGTCCGCGTCTACTAAGCTTTATTCAACAGCGTATACCCGACCGAGAAGAAGCCGAAGATATATTACAAGACGTATTTTATCAGTTTACGGAAGCCTACCGCACGGTAAAGTCCATTGATCGGGTTACCTCCTGGTTATTCACCGTAGCCCGCAACAAAATTACCGACCGCTATCGGAAGAAGAAACCCCGCAGTTTTAGCGAACAATCCGTAAGTTCTGATGAGGGCGACACTACTCTCCGACTAGAGGATATGTTAGCCGACCTCAGTAACCATCCTGAAAGTGAATTGATGCGATCCGTTATATGGCACGCCGTAGAAGAAGCTTTAGAGGAAATGCCCACCGATCAACGGGAGGTGTTCGTTATGCATGAGTTCGAGGACTTGAGCTTTAAGGAGATCAGCACTATCACCAATGCTCCCGTGAACACCCTGCTATCGCGAAAGCGGTACGCGGTTTTATTTCTGCGAAAACGATTACAAAACTTATACGATGATCTGCGCGATTAGCTAGAGCTTTCTAATACATTAAGAAAAATGAAACGTTACTGGATTTTAAAGATGATTGTCCTGAGTTCCTTAGCCATTTTGGCACTTAGCGCAGTTGTAATGTTACTTTGGAACTGGTTAGTCCCATCATTATTTAACGGACCTTCTATCTCGTTTGGTCAGGCGTTAGGTCTATTGGTTCTATCCAAGATACTTTTTAGCAGTTTGGGGCGAGGACGTTGGGGGGGTGGCTACTTAGCCCGTAAACGCGCTTGGAAACGACGCTTCGAGGAAAAATGGAACAATATGACCCCTGAGGAGCGAGAAAAGTTTAAAACTAATATGAAACAACATTGCAGCAAGTGGGGCTGGATGTCTCAGCCTTCTCCGCTAGAAAAATCTTGAGAATTAGTACTATTCTCTTTTACAGAGTACACTTTTATCTCTAAAAATAACTTTCCTAAAAATACTTTATTAAATTAATTGCACCAATTAACTATTATATAGTTGATCAGTGAATGATTTATACTTTTTAAATAAGAGAGTCGTTGTTTTAGGTATGAGTAGTCCATTACCAGTTTTTATAAGCTACTTATTTTTTTGCTTTTGTGGAGTAGTAAGTATGGCTCAACCTACCAATCCTGATAGTTTAGCCCAAGTCTACCTTCAGGTTGATGCCACTGAACAAAATAAGATACTGGAAGAGCTGAGGAAAACACCTAGCCAAATGCTAACTGTAGGGCTGAAGGTTAAACAACAAGCTGAAGCATTAGGCATTCCCGATACATTAGCCACTCTTGACTATAATATCGCTATTGCGCATTACACCAAGGGTAATTACGATAGTGCTATCCAGATTTTAAATCAAGCCATTGATCGTATTCGCCAAAATACTAATAAGCCGCCTTCATTGGTTAAGATGCTTAATCTGGCGGGAATTGTTTATGACCTTCAGGGACGATACCCAGATGCATTGCAGAGCTATCATGAAGCTTTAGCTATCCATAAAAAACAAGACAACCAGCGCGGAAAAAGCATATCTTATCTTAATATTGGTAATATCTATGCCTTCCAAAAGGAATACTACAAAGCAATTGAGTATTACGAAAAAAGTTTGGAGATAAGCTTAACCACTCAAGATACGGTAAGTATCGTCTACTTATACTCCAACCTCGGTGTAATCTGGCGTAAAAACTTAGATAGTCTTGATTTAGCAATGGACTACTATCGACGTTCTTTAGAATGGGCGCGGAAGCAGGATAACGAAGAAGTAGCAGCTACCCCTCTGTACGGGATCACTCACGTACAGATAAAACGAGGCCAGTTAGATGAAGCGCTCTCCAATGCTAAATACATTTTAGATCTAGCCCAGCGTAGGCAAAACACCAATAAGGAACTGCACGCTTGGCAGTTGTTAGCTCATGTACGATGGGCTCGCCAAGAGCGTAAAGCAGCCATTCGGGCAGCTACTGAAGCTTATAATCTAGCGGTAACTAGCCAGGCTCCCATGGAAATTAGTACATCGGGTAAGCTATTGGCCGACTATTACTCTGAGTTGGGTAATTTTAAGAAAGCCTACGAGTATCAGGCTATCCAAACGGCCTACCAAGATAGTTTATACTCTATTGAAAAAAGTAAGATTATTTCTAACCTAGAACGTACCCGAGCCAAAACCGAAATTGAGGTGCTCGAGAAAGATAATGCACTAAAGGAAGCCTTGATTGCTAAACGTGAAGCGGCCATAGCAAGGCAAATGGGATACGTAGTTGCTGCCTCTATACTCACTATTTTTTTACTTCTTGGGTTAGCTTTTCTTTACCGTTCCAATAAGCAACGTAAGTTAACCGGGTTACAGCTCGCCAAGCAAAAGGAACAGATCACCCAAACTAATGAGGAACTCACTCAAGTAAATGATAAGCTTCGGCAGCAACAGCAACAATTACAAGATCAAAATCAGGATCTTGTTCGGTTAAACGAGCTAAAAAACAAACTACTCTCCATCATTTCCCATGACTTCCGAAGCCCCCTCAGTTCTCTACAAGGAATTATTGCTATGCTCAACAGTAATGCCCTTTCACCTGACGAAATTGAGCAGGTATTTGAATCGCTATCCTCTAAGGTTGAAAATACCACCAATATGCTCGATAATCTCCTGAAGTGGACCCGGAATCAGATGCAAGGCATTCGGGTGGAGCCCCAATACTTTGCTCTGCCTACTTTAGTGGAAGAGGTCATTGATTCCCAATTGATTCTGGCTGAGAAGAAAGACGTAACGCTCACACACCGTATTGAGCAGCCTATCTCAGTTTATGCTGATCTGGAAATGGTAAGAATGGTGATCAGAAACCTTATCTCTAATGCGATTAAGTTTACTTTAAGAAATGACTCTATCACGGTTGAAGCGCAACAGAGTGGTAGCCAAGTGACAGTATCAGTCGCCGACACTGGCACTGGTATTAGTCCAGAAATTATGGATAAACTCTTCGAGTTAAAAGACCACACTACCTATGGTACTCATAATGAAAAAGGTACTGGACTAGGGCTCATTCTGTGCCATGAGTTTGTTGAGATAAATGGAGGTGAGATTTGGGTAGAGAGCGAAAAAGAAAAAGGCAGTACATTCCACTTTACTTTGGTTACCCAGCCCGAGCAATTCCCCACCTGCTCACAAAGTAAGCAAAATGTCACCACTACACTGTAAATTCTACAATTCACACAAAAGTAAAATATCCAATAAAAATTATAATTAAATCAATTTTTATACAATGTGCTTTTCTCCCTCATAGAAACTTTCCTTGCTGCTTTTCATTATATTACTTGCGTAGCTTAATCTATGTAGCTAATGTATCGCACTTTCGTGCGTCTATTGTCAATTCGGATATGAGTAAGCATTTATCAGTCGTACTGATTTACTTAGCCTATTCCCTTCATGGGCTGGTAAGTATAGCTCAATCCGTAAACTCTGATAGTCTAGCGCGTGCCTATCTTCAGGCGGATGGGACTGAACAAACCCATATTCTGAAAAATCTTGAAGAGTCTCCTGACCAGATGTTGATCGTGGGGCGACAGATCAAACAACAGGCACAGAGCTTAGGGATTCCTGATACTTTATCAAACGTAGACTATAAAATAGCTTATGCCTACCATAACAAGGGCTATTACGACAGTGTGCTTCAAATTACAAACCCAAGGATTGATCGTATCCGTCAAGACGCTGATGAGAATACTAAGTTAGCCAACATGCTGAATGTGGCAGGTATTGCTTACTACTTTAAGGGGCAATACGGTAAGTCTCTGAAATGCTTTTTCGAGTCACTGGCTATCTGGGAGAAAGAGGGGTTTACAAAAGGACAGATTAAAGCCAATCTTAATATTGGCAATACCTACTACTTCCGGAAAGAGTTTTACCGTGCCATTGAGTATTACGAGAAAAGTCTGGAATTGTGCCTGGCTATCCGGGACACAACCATGACTATCCATATGTACGCAAATATTGGAGAGACATTAAATAACCATTTTGATAGTTTAGACTTGGCTATGGAGTACTATCAAAATGCTCTGGAGTGGGCCGAGCTACAAAACGATGAATTTACGGCTGCTATACCCCTCAGAGGAGTTGCTGAGGTTCAAATAAAACGCGGTCAACTTGATGAGGCTCTTTCCAATGCTCAGCATGTTCTGAAGATTTTCCAACAACAGCACAACATACTTGCCACATTATACGCCTGGCGGTTGATGGCTCAGGTGCGGGGTGCTCGTCAAGAGTACGAGTTAGCAATACAAGCAGCAACGAAGGCTTATGATTTAGCCGTGACGAGCCAATCTGCTGTAGAGATTGGTGAATTAGGGAAACTATTAGCTAACTATTATTCTGAATTGGGCAATTTCGAGAAAGCCCACCAATACAGGTCGATACAAGTAGCCTATCAGGATAGTGTGTACTCGGTTGAAAAGAGTAAAATCGTTGCTACTTTAGAGCAAACCCAAGCCGAAACGAAGATTGAAGTATTGGAAAAAGACAATGCCATAAAGAAAGCCCGAATTGAACAACAGAGAGCTTACACAGTCGGAATATCATTAGTATCTATTCTGCTGTTGGGGGCACTTATTCTAGTGTACATTTCCTACAATCATCGTAAGAAGCTAAACATTCAACTAGCCGAGCAGAAGGAGGAGATCGAGACCAGAAATGATCAACTTGTGCAAATGAACGATAATCTTCAAAAGCAACAACTCCAACTAGAGAACAAAACTCAAGACCTCTCTCTCATAAACCAATTGAAAGACAAACTACTTTCCGTTATTTCCCATGACTTCCGAAGCCCACTCAACTCTCTCAAAGGAATTATCAATATTCTAGATAGTGGAGGTCTCTCGCCTCACGAGATACCACAACTCTTTGGCACCCTCTCTACCACTGTAGACAATACTACTAATATGCTCGATAACCTACTGAAGTGGACCCGAAGTCAAATGTCAGGCATTCGAGTTACTCCAGAGGAATTTGCCTTATCAAAAACCATTACGGAGGTAATAGGTACCCAAATCGCCATTGCTGAAAAGAAGGGTGTGACACTAAATCAAAAAGTAGATCCGACTATTTCAGTGTATGCTGACCCAGAAATGATCCGATTAGTTATTAGAAACCTAGTTTCTAACGCAATTAAATTTACTGATCAGGATGATACCATTACGATAGAGGCGCGACAGCAAGACCAACAAGTGTTAGTGACTGTAAGTGACACCGGAGTGGGTATTAGCCCCGAAGACATAGAAAAGCTCTTCCGTTTAAATAATCATACTACCTACGGCACCGCTAATGAAAAGGGAACCGGTCTAGGTTTAGTTCTATGCCGGGAATTTGTGGAGGGAAATGGCGGCAAAATTTGGGTAGAAAGTGAGCTTGAGCAAGGCACCACCTTTTTCTTCACCTTAATGACTACACCGGAGGATTTCCCTGAAGAGGTGCAAGAGCAAAATTCTGACGAAACTGATTCAGCAGATAATCATAAAATAACTCCCGTTGCACACTAACAACTACGGTAACTGCCCCGTCAGTCTGTAGCTTTTCTATCGTTTCCCCCTCATTAGGAGGGTCAGTAGCTACTTTCAAGGCCATTTGTTGCGTAGTAAATATATCTCGCTTTCCTACAACGACGGTAGCCAGTACATCCCACATATGATACAAATAATCGTACCCCGGAATAGAATTGATGGTAGTAGCCCAACACACCGAAGCTAGCTGAGCAACCTCATACTGTGACTGGTGGGCTAATTGCTTCAAAAAGGGTATTCCTACCGGAACGTGATTAGTCACATCGAGAGGAACCAGGGTCAGTGGTAGATCTTGCTCCAAGAGCCAGTCAGTAGACGGGGCATCCCAATACACATTCCACTCGGCTGAACCATTGTGAGTATACGTTCGCACATTGCCAGGGACATGAATGGCACCTGCCATCCAGACAATCTCTTTAATTTTCTTGGCTATGGATGAATCTTTCTTAAGTGCTTCGACCAAGGTAGTACAAGGGCCTGTCATTAAGTAGATAACCGGCTGATTAGCGTTATTTAATACTTCTACTGTAAAATCTACACCATTTGATGAACTCAAGGGAGTAGTTGGTTCATCAATAGCAAGTAGCTGCGGTAAAGCATTAATAATTTGGGGTTGTGCCCGCCAAATGTCAGGAAAAGCATTCACCCCCCGCACGGTACTAACCGCCACGGGCGTGTCAGTTTTACCCATTAAATCTATAAACTTCCGAGAGGCTTCCGCAGCGTAGCTCGGATAACAATCGGCAGGAGTGACCACCACTCCGGCCAGGTTTGTGTCTGGCATTGTTAATAGCAGTAGAAGTGAGAGCAGATCGTCTACTCCTCCGTCGTGATCAAAAAATACGGTTTGGTTTAGCATAGCTTTTCTTTACCCACAAATGTACGTATCTACCAAGATTTATCACGGTTTCCAGAAAAATCGTAGACAATACTGTAAGAATATGGTTGCTATGGATGATTATTTGAACGCGATTTACAAAACAGATACTTTAGCAGAAGAAAGTCTGACCGAAGTTAGCAGGAATTAAAAATATGGAAAAGTTTGAGTGTGATATAGCGATTATCGGAGCCGGTTTGACCGGACTTACTTTAGCGTATTTTTTGAAAGACCGAGGCCTGTCGGTTCATATTATTGAAGCTCGAGAGCGGTTGGGTGGTAGAATTAATACGGTAAGATACGATGATCTGGCTCCTCAGGAAATGGGGGCGACCTGGCTGGGTAAAAAGCACGTGGCTTTATGTGAAATACTGGAAGGGCTAGGGTTGGGAATTTTTGAACAACGCCTAGGCGAAACGGCTATTTACGAATCCATCTCTACCAGTCCACCCCAACTGGTAAAATTACCTCCCAACGATGCCCCCAGCTACCGAATTCAGCAAGGTTCGAGTATGTTGATTAATACGCTAGCCGAAAAGGTCAACTCAGCTTGCCAGATTCATACGCAACAACCAGTAAGTGATATTGAAGAACGGGGAGAGAGTGTACTGGTTACCACTCCGAATTGTGTCTTTCAGGCCTCTACGGTAGTTTCTACCCTACCGCCCTACTTGCTCCAAAACAGTATCAGTATTTCGCCCGGTTTGCCAGCAGAAATCCAGGAGGTGATGAGACTGACGCATACCTGGATGGGTGATTCCATCAAAGTTAGCTTCGCTTATAAAAGCCCTTTCTGGCGAGCAGAGAACTTAAGTGGTACTATCTTCAGCAACGTTGGACCCATTCCGGAAATGTACGATCATGCCGACTTTGAGGATCAACGGTTTGCCCTGAAGGGTTTTCTGAATGGAGCTTATTTCTCGCTTACGAAAGAAGAACGACGGGATCTAGCTTTGCAACAACTACACAAATACTATGGGCCTCATGCTGACAATTATATTGACTACGAGGAAAAGGTGTGGCGCAACGATGGCTTTACTTTCTCGCCCTACGAATCGCACGTGATGCCGCATCAGAATAATGGCCACTCAATTTTCCAACAGCCTTATTTTGGCGGAAAGCTATTTATCGCCGGTACAGAAACCGCGACTCAGTACCCCGGCTACATGGAAGGTGCGGTAGCAAGTGCTCGGCACGTTGCCCAACAGTTAGAGAAATTATTTGATTTCACAAAATAAAATTGCTGTTCAAATGAGCGAAAGTCGAGCAATAGACCATATCGTATACACTGTTCCTAATCTGGAGGAAGCCAAGGATCAGTTTCAGCAGCAGAGAGGAGTCCGACCGACTTTTGGTGGATACCAAGCAACTCAAGGAACCAAAAATGCCATAGTGAACCTGGGTGATGCCTGTTACTTGGAATTCTTAACGATTGATGAAGAAAATCATGATGTACCGCCGCCCCACTGGATGGGAGTAGACTTGATCGCCACCCCTAAAATTACGCGCTGGTCGCTAAAGTCATCCGATCTGAAAAATGATAGCGAAGTGCTCAGAAACTATAACGACAGCATGGGCGTGGTGAAGGGCGGTCAACGGGAAATGACGAACGGAAAACTACTTACCTGGGAAATGTCTATGCCTTTGGCGGAACCGGAGGTAGAGATCATTCCTTTCCTCACCGACTGGCAACATTCCGATACTCATCCTAGCGAGCAGCTCCCAGAGCAATGCCACTTGCTCAGAATCGGCGCGACCCATCCTAATCCGGAGTCGCTCTACGCAGTACTCAATTATTTTTACCCCGAACTCGTTATTACCCAGGCTGATCGGACCAGCCTATCTATTGATATTCAAACGCCCAATGGAGTCGTTCAACTGTGATTTTTCTGGCTAAGGTAAATTTCCGGCCCAGCGGAGGGCGTTTTCCAGCATCTCGATGTGAAAGGGATCTTCAAAAGCTGCTGCTTGATGGCCTAGTGCCGAATAAAATGCTCGTCCCTGACCTACCGTACGGAACCACACAATGGGGTGATCATCGCCCATGCCCCAATCTTTATCGGTCACTAAAAAGCCAATGTTTCCGCTAGGATTGATCAGGGATTCGTCTAGTGTGTACAATACATTGGCATCGCTATCGCGGGGATTGGTGGAGAAAACGTACCACTCTTCTACTTGTTCCCAGCGGCCCGGCAAATCTGATGCCAGCTCGTGATCGGCCTGATCGGGTTCTAAATACAACATTGACTTTTGAATTTGCGGATCGAGCGGATGGTGGGAAAATTCAGCTCCAATCACTTCTTGTTCGTACCACTCCCATTGATGCGAATCATCACCCGCCGCATGGATACCCACGAATCCACCTCCACCTTCCAGATACGCTCGGAAGGCCTGCCGCTGCTCATCGTTTAGTACCTTACCGCTGGTGTTGTTCCAAACCACCACGCCAAAGCGGGTGAGTTGTTCGGGGTTGAATACTGCGCCGTTGTCGGAAATGAAAATCGGCCAGCCATTTTCTTCAGCCATTTGCTGAAAAACGGGTAAAGAAGCTTCAATTGCCCCTCCGTGGCGGAAACCATTGGTCTTGGAAAAAATTAACACTCCGTTTTTGTTCAGGCTAGCCGGAAGTTCGGGGGGAGTGGTTTCGTAAAAGTTAAATCCGTAGCGGGCCTTATAAATGAATAAACTAATTCCGATGACAGCTACGAGCACCAGCCCTGCTAGGGATATACCGAGGATCTTTAAAAACCTTCTCATGCTAAATTGCTGCTTGATTTAAAAACTCTATCCAGTTTACGACGGCTACCAAGACTTCCTCGTCATCTTTCTCGCCCACAAACACCACGTAGATATCGTGCTTGCCCGATACTTCTTCAATAGCCGTTACCGGCTCCTTAAAGCCCATCGTGGTTAATCCCTGTTCCAACTTCGCGCTGCCCAGTAACTCTCCGTCTGGGGCATCCAATCGGTACTCTACTGTTCCCCCCTTGGTGATGCCCGGTGCCAGGCCAAATTGGCCTTTGATGGCGGCTACGCCGGTCAGGTCAATATCCCGGAACATAAACGATTTACCGTGCTGACCTACTACAATGGTCATGTCTTCGTCGATGCCGGGAGTATCTTCTGCATTCACCGGAAACTTCATAGCTTGGCCCATATCGTAATCTTCGATTTCTATCACTATGGGATGTCTTACCAGTTCTAAGGAGGATACTGACCTCTTCCCAGTTTGACCTACTGCCGGAAAAGATATTTAAGTTGTAGCCTCGGTTCTTTTTCAAGGCCGCCTATTCCAGTGATCTCGCATTTCCTCTATAGCCTCCTGTTCCCTTTCATAAATCATTCCGGGGTCAACATCAAATCCATAACTATTTCCCTTCTCTCTATACATCTTAGCCAGTTTCAATTTTGCCTCTGCATAACCAGAAAATCCAATTTTAGAGGCTTTTAGATACCAAGCAAATGCTTCCTTCTCATCTTTTTCTACTCCTATCCCTGACTCGTACATTTCACCTACACTATGTTGATAAAACGAGTATCCTGTTGTCCTAGCTGCTTTCAGTAACCAATCAAATGCTTGCTTTTCATCTTTTTCTACTCCTATTCCCCACTTGTACATTCCTCCTATTGTATGCTGGGCATCGGCATTTCCTTGTTCAGCGGCTTTCAGTAACCAATTAAATGCTTTCTTTTTATCTCTTTCTACGCCTTTAACCCCTCTGTCATACCAATCTCCTAATTTATATTGGGCATCAGCATTTCCTTGTTTGGCAGCTTTTAGATACCAAGTAAATGCTTCCTTTTCATCTTCTTCTACTCCTATTCCTTTTTCATAGATTCGTCCGATATGGTATGCCCAGAAATCCTCTTGTTCAGCTGCTTTTAAATACCAATCAAATGCCTGTTTCTTATCTATAGTTACCCCTATCCCTCTTTCGTAACATTCTGCTAGTTTCACTTGTGCCCGTACGTTTCCTTGCTCAGAGGCTTTCACATAGTAGGTAAATGCCTGCTTTTCGTCTTTTTCTACTCCTTTCCCTTCTTCGTACATTAACCCTAATTGAACTAGAGCACCAGAACTACCTTGCTCAGCAGCTTTCTCAAACCAAATAAATGCCTGATTTTCATCCTGAGTGACTCCCTTTCCATGTTTATACATCAGTCCTAAATAGAGTTGAGCTTTTGCAATGCTCTGTAAGACTAGAGCAGAAAAGTAAGTCAACGCTTCATGGTAATTCTGGCTATCGTAGGCCCGAATAGCTTGTTCTAATTGATTATTAAGCTTCTCCTTCTCATTCTCGGCCGTGATAGTAGGTTTTTGGTGGGTCTGAAGATTGGGCTGACCCGAAAGGTGCAGTTCTATAACCTGCTGTAGATTATCCTGTACTTCATCCAGTGGTTTGTCATAAGCCGGAATCCAGTGAATAGAACTAATAAAATATTCTAGGTCATCCGAAAGCGAAAGTTCTTCCAGCCATAAACAAACAATAGGCAAATCCTGATTAACTGCTCGTTCTACCTCTCGCATCACTTGAGCGGAGTTGTTTGAGTTATTGGTAAGAATCAGGAGAAAGACTTTAGTTGTGCGAATAGCTTTCATGATTGATCCGGCCCAGGATTGTCCGGGCTGGATATTTCGAGGAGCGATCCAACAACGTAAATTGTTATTCTCAAGATGCCGATAGATTTGCCGAACAATGACTTGATCTTTACTAGAATAACTAATGAAAATATTGTGGTCAGACTGCATCATTCTTACCAAATGTAATTAATAAAATTATTTTACTTACTTAAAAATCAATCATTGCAGCATCTCAGTTCGTTTCATACCAATAACTGAAATTCATAAGGGATTCATCTAGCGTGTACAATACATCGGCATCGCTATCGCGGGGATTGGTGGAGAAAACGTACCACTCTTCTTCCCGTTCCCAACGGACGGGTAAATCCGATGCTAGCTCGTGATCGGACGGATGGTGAAAGAATTTTGCTCCGATGACTTGTTGCTGATACCAGTTCCAGTGGTGGGAATCGTCGCCCGCCGCATGAATACCCACAAATCTACCGCCTTTAGAAATATTCTCATGCTAAATAGCTTCTGATTGATTGATAAATTCTATCCAGTTTACCACGGCTACCAAGACTTCTTCGTCATCTTTCTCACCTACAAATACTACGTAAATATCGTGCTTGCCCGATACTTCATTGATAGTCGTTATCGGCTCCTTAAATCCCATCGTCGTTAACCCCTGTTCCAACTTCGCGCTGCCCAGTAACTCTCCGTCTGGGGCATCCAATCGGTACTCTACTGTTCCCCCCTTGGTGATGCCCGGTGCCAGGCCAAATTGGCCTTTGATGGCGGCTACGCCGGTCAGGTCAATATCCCGGAACATAAACGATTTGCCGTGCTGACCTACTACAATGGTCATGTCTTCGTCAATGCCGGGAGTATCTTCTGCCTTTATCGGAAATTTCATAGCCTGCCCCTCGTCGTAATCTTCGGCCTCAATTCGAGGATGCCTTAGCAACAGTGATTGCTGTACGCTGAGCGGCCCCACCGCTTGACCTCCCTGGTCGGTGTAGCTGGCCGTTAATACGTAGCTTCCGTAGGGGTTTTTCTCCAGATGCGAGCGGCTGGTATACGTGCCCTGCGGTGGATACTGGGAACTTCGGGGAGCATCATCGGATAGCGACAGAATATAATCCACCATTTGGGCGGCCTGCTGGGTCGATATACCCGGATGGGCGGCCATAGCTACTTCTCCCCAGTTACCACTACCCCCCTGCACAATTTTTCCGGCCAGCATATCACGGGCTGTTTCATCCCCTTGGTAGCGCTGAGCAATTTTCTGGTAAGCGGGACCGATAGACTCTCCAGCCTCTTTATGGCAGGCCATACAATCAGAATTAGCTATCAGTTGCTTACCGATCATACCTATTGAGGCATCCGCCAATTCAGCGTGATCTTTAGCAGCTAAAACTTTATCGCGGCCTTCGGGTAGGTAATCAAAAGAAACAATGACGCGGGAAGGATCAATCGTGCCACCGGTTAAGCTACCATCTTCGACATCACTTACGTTGATGGCGTAATTCAGATTTAGGGGTTGATCCGGCCAGAAGAAGGTCTGGTTACCTTTATTGATTGCCCAGCTCAGCTGAGGTAGTTCGTTACCAACTTTAATTTCGGTAGTAGTGCTAGACTCTTTTCCTTCTTTGTCGGTTACGGTTAGCTCCACTTGATAGACCCCCGGCTCTTCAAAAGTGTAGCTAGGATTGGTTTCTGAAGATTCCGCTTCTTCGTTACCGAAATTCCACTTATAGGTTAGTGGATCGGCATCGTAATCAATAGAATTACGCCCAGCAAACTGCACGGTGAGCGGTACTCCGCCAATGGTTTTATCGGCTTCTAGCTTGGCAATGGGCGCCCGGTTACCGGCGGTATACTCAATGCGAGCCAGCTTGGAATCCGGGTTTTGGGAGAACCAGCCCGAACCGTACTCCAGCACATACAGGGCACCGTCAGGGCCGAAAGTCATATCAATAGTATTATTGAATTTCATGTTAGGGACGAAAGGAGTGAGCTTGTCCAGATCGCCTTGCTCATTCAGGGTAGCCAGAAATATCCATTGCCGCATCCAGTCGTAGACGAACACTTTTCCGTTGAAGTATTCAGGGAAGTTTCGACCACTCTCCGCATAATCATCACGGTAGTACACTGGGCCGGCCATCGCGTTACGGGAACCAGTACCCAGCAGTGGAAATTCTTCCGAAGCATCGTAAGGGTAGTAGACCATTGCCGGTTGGGCGGGAGGCAATTCAGTCGCTCCGGTACTATTGGGAGAGTTGTTCACGGGTTTTTCGGGATCGAAAGCTTTGCCGGATTCCTCCGCGGCAAAGTCGTAGTCGTGGTATGCCTTATTGTCGGCCACAAAGTAGGGCCAGCCGTAATTACCGGCCTGCTTGGCCTGATTGATCTCATCATGGCCTTTCGGTCCCCGCGAAACCGAATCTTTGCGGGCATCAGGTCCCACCTCGCCCCAGTACAGATAGCCGGTATGGGAGTCGATAGAAATACGGAACGGATTGCGATTCCCCATCGTATAAATCTCCGGTCGACCTACCGAACCATCCGTGGCAAACAAGTTACCTTCGGGAATGCTGTAGCTTCCATCAGCCTCCGGTTTAATTCGAAGAATCTTACCGCGCAAGTCGTTGGTATTGGAGGCAGATTTCTGGGCATCCCAGGGAGAGCGGCCATCACGTTCGTCTATGGGTCCGTAACCGTCCGACTCGTGAGGGTTGGTATTATCGCCCACGGAGATAAATAGATTCCCGTTAGGCCCAAACTCCAGAGAGCCACCTGAGTGACAGCACTCTTCCCGCTGGGTAGGAATTTCCAGTAGTACTTGTTCCGATTCAGCCAGCAGGCTATCATTTTCCAGCGTAAAGCGGGAAATGTGCTGTTTAGGAGTATCGCCAGGAGGGGAATAAAAGAAATATACCCAATGGTTCTCCGCGTAGTTTGGATCAACCGCTACGCCCAGTAGCCCATCTTCGTGCCCCGTATGCACCGGCAGTTGAGCTATCTGCTGATTCTGACCTACGGAAAGATTAAATAGGTGAATTCCCCCCTTACGCTCGATGAAGATGATCTTATCGTCCGACAGAAAGTCCAGCTCCATCGGCTCGTTCAGGTTTTGGGTAAGCAATACCTTGGTAAATCGGTTCTCTTCGGGCATCACCTCGGAGTAGGCTTGGCTGTAATCTACCGGGGTGCCGGCCCCAATAGCGTACTTAATGCCACCGGCCAGATGCTTAAGAAATAGCGGATCTGAGTAAGATTCTACGGTGTGGCCTAGTCCAGTATAGAACATGCGCCCGCCGTCGTACTCTTTATACCAAGCGATGGGATGATTCTCGCCATTAGTGCCGCCTTCGTAGGTGGATTCATCTAGATTGATGAGCACGTTATTTTCTTGATTAATCGCTTTGAGGTTGTACCACTCGTCAGTGTAGATCCAATCCTTCGGCAGCGAGTCGGTAGCGGAGTGATTAGTGTTAAGCACCTGTAGGGTAGCTTCCCGCACATTAGGGTTGCTGGGGTGACCATCGAAGTAAGCTCCTACCAGCTTGCCGTACCAGGGCCAGGCGTATTCGGTATCGATGGCCGCATGTACTCCTACAAAGCCCCCTCCGGCCTGAATGAAGCGCTCCATCTGCACTTGCTGCTCGGGATTCAGAATATCCTGGGTGGTATTTAGGAATATAATCACATGGAAATCCTTTAGCTTCTCTTCGTTGAAAACGCTGGCATCCTCGGTGGCTTCCACCTGAAAGTTATATTGTTCACCCAACTTTTTAACGGCTTCAATACCGGGCTCGATGGATTCGTGGCGGAAGCCTTCGGTTTTGCTGAAGACTAGTACGTTTATTTCGGTTTTGCCGCTAGAAAATACCGTGAAGTATACCAGCAATACGGCAGCTACTCCCAGTACCGCGAACGTGATTTTCTTTTTCATAAATGAGTTAAGTTACGTCTCAATAAAAATCTAACTATTTATACAAAGTTGAACATTGTAACTACAATTCTATTCGGCAAATCAGTGCCTGAGTATTTTCAGCAGCCTCATAGAATGCTTTATTAATGGTATGATATGTTCCATAATATATTTCCAATCCTCCTGTTTGGTAAAGAACTTTATTTTGTACACTCGTTTGTTTATCATTTTTTGTTGATCCCACTTAGCACTTAATTCGTCTTCACTTATCTTTTGTAGCTCCCTACAAATTGCTTGTACCTCATCAGTTTTTAAGTAACGAGGGCTGCTAGTTTTATGTGCCCCTGTTTCAAAAAAGTGCGCTTCCTTAATTACCTTTTTGAGAATTTTTTCTGCCGACGTATCACATTCGTTGAGGAGAAACTGAGCCACATCCCAGGCACTATCTAAGCCATAAATCCGATTTTCAACGTTGTCTCCTTCTATCCAGTCACTAAGCTGCTCTATCCAGTTATCTGCCTCTTCGGGTAGCTGCGAGAGCAGATCGATCCATTTTTCTCCGATCCGGTAGTAAGTGCAGGTAACACTCAATGTTGGCTTAGTTTATATGAGTTCTGGTTACAAATCAATAGGAACCTCCTGGCTGCCCTGCTCAATAGACTGGTAAATCGCCTCGATAATCTTCATATCCCGCATACCCATTTCACCGGTGGTCTTTATCATTTCGTTCTGCATAATGCATTCGGCAAAACGATCCATGTGTACGGCTTGCTCACTAATCTGCGGAAAGTCCATCGGTCCCTCGCTGGTTTCTCCGGCCAGTGGCCCGTAGGTATAGGCCGGGGATAGTTCAAACCAACCATTTTCGGCTTCGCCCCGAAGTTTATTATAGTTTTTATTGTAGCTCGTTTGGCAATTTGCTTTCAGTCCGCTAGGGAAAGTCAACGTGAAGTTGATGGTTTCGTCTACTTCGCTGAATTTCTCCATATCAGTCTTAAACTCCTCAGCCACTACGGAAACGGGTTCCTCACCTGAGGTGTAGCAGGCCGCCTGGATAGTGTAGATTCCCACATCCATCAGTGCCCCACCGCCAGCCCTTTCATAATCTAATCGCCACTGGGTAGGGTCGCCAATGGTAAAGCCGAAGGCGTTGTCAATTCCGGTCAACGGGCCAAACACCTGTTCTTGTCCTAGCCGTATGACTTCCTGATTGAAGGGTTCGTAGTGTAGCCGGTAGCCCACGGCTAACTGCACGTTGTTTTGGTTGCAAGCATCAATCATCTGCTGGCACTCATCTACCGAAATAGCCATTGGTTTTTCGCACATTACGTGCTTACCGGCTTTGGCCGCCCGAATGGTGTATTCGGCGTGCATGGAGTTGGGTAGCACCACGTAAATGATATCGATGTCGTCGTTGTTGACCAGTTCGTCGTAATTGTCGTAGTTATAAATGTTTCCGTCGGGAATGTTGTACTTCTGCTTCCACTCTTCAGCCTTGGCCGGAGTTCCGGTGACAATACCAGCCAGGTAGCACTTTTCGGTTTGCTCTAAGGCGGGGGCTAGTTGTCCTTTACTGTAGTTTCCTAGTCCTACTAAAGCTAATCCCAAGCGATCCTTTTTTGCCGGTGCTTCCGTGCTTTCGGTGACCGTTTCGGACGATTGTTGGTTTGAGGAACAGGCCGAGCCGAGTACGCCCATTGAGGCGGGTAGAAACAAGCCAGCCCCGGCCCCCTGAGAAATGCGCTTTACAAATTTACGACGAGTGGTGTAGTAGGTAGGTTTTTTCATAGGTCTATTCAATTGATCGATAGCTCGATGGTTAGTTGTCCACTTTAGTTAACTGTTCTAGCTAATTTAATAAATCGTAGGATAATAATAATCCGAAGTCTAAATTCGATGGAAAAGAATACTATGGAAGACCGGATTAAAACCCAGCATCCCCAGGGTAAACAAGGGGTGAATATTGAAAAAAATAAGTACGAACAAGTGAAAGAGGCCATTCTGGAAGTACTCGACGGAAAATCGCTTACCCACAAAGAATTAACCGATGAAGTATCTGAGCTACTGCGTGGCTCGTTTGACGGCTCTATTGCCTGGTACACCGAGACTGTGAAGTTGGACCTGGAAGCCCGTCGTCTGATTGAGAGAGATACATCATTAAGTCCTGCTCGTTATCGGATAAGTGTTGTTGCTTGAACTAAGTGCCGATGGCTAAGACCGTTGATCTAAAAAGAAAAACTGTATGGAGTTAGATATTTACCAAGTTGACGCGTTTACCAATAAAGTTTTTGGCGGAAATCCAGCGGCGGTCTGTCCTTTAGAAGAGTGGATTCACCCAACGATTATGCAGAGTATCGCTGCCGAAAATAATTTAGCCGAGACTGCCTTCTTTGTCAGGAAAGGAGGCGTTTATGAAATCCGCTGGTTTATGCCTCACGATGAGATTGATTTATGCGGACACGCAACTTTAGCATCTGCTCATGTCATTTTCAATTATCTCCAACCTGATTTAGAAATCATTCATTTCAGCTCCCAGAGCGGTACATTAAGAGCGGAAAAATCTGAAAACGGAAATATTGTTCTAGACTTTCCGTCTCGTCCACCAAACAAAATTGAAATACCACCAGAAGTATTTACCGCTTTTAATCATAAGCCGGTAGAAGCTGCGGCAAGTAGAGACTTAATTTTACTTTTTAATGATGAAGAAGAAATTCGGACATTACAATACGATTTAAGTTTTCTAAAAGAACTACCCTATTTAGGTATCGTTCCTACTGCCAAAGGTGTTGAGGTTGATTTTGTTTCTCGAGTATTTGATGCTAATGCTTCAATGCCAGAAGACCCGGTTACTGGTTCTGCTCATGCCTCTTTGATACCTTATTGGTATAAAAAGCTGAACAAAAAATCTTTGATAGCTAAACAATTATCGGCAAGAGGAGGGGATTTAATTTGTAGCATTGATCATGACCGGGTATACATTGCAGGGAAGGCTATTTTATATCTAAAGGGGATCATATCTATACCAAACTTCAACCAAAACTGATACCAACTGTGTCCCCAATAGTAGCACTACGTATAAGCTAGCCGTTTTGTAACCATGGTAGTATTATCATGCTATTTGATCCCGGTTCTGAGAAAATACACTTACTTCTCCGAGCTTCCAGGAGAAGATTCTACGAAATAAGGACGAAGAAAATAATATGTCAGCATAAAATGTCCTGCGAGACCCAGGTGAAAACCAATTCCTCGGGAGAGAATCCTTACAGTGTCGGGTATTCCTTCAATTTCTCCAGGAATAATTGTAATCAAAGCGATTAACAATGGGTTCCACAGTGCCATCCATCTGGGATACAATGTTGGCCTCACCGCTACCGTAATTGAGTATAGAACTGATCCCAAAAACAGGATAAATATGGCAGAAAAAAAGAGGAAATAATTGTAGGTCTGAATAGGTAAAACCAAAGTCTCCAATTCCTGAATGCCAGGGGAGTTATGGACAGCTTGAAGAATACTGTAATGAGCGAAAAACGAACCGTGTCCGGATGAACCTAAAGCCAAAAAATAGGCTAGAACACCGCTAGAAGAAACTGCCCAGAACGAACCTGCTGGACGTAAAGCAAAGTAGGTTGGGATAAAACCTATACCGGCAAACGCAAGTGCTATTGAACCAGCCCAATATGATAGATTTAATGCCCATTGAGGCCAATCTCCTAGGTCTCCGAAGGAATACAAAGTTGTATTACAAATAATAACTATCAAAGATGCGCTAAGTCCAGCAGCCGAAAAAAATTTTAAAGCGTTTGCGTTGAACTGTATCTCAAATTTTTGATTATTGCCGGACTCTCGGGCGAGTGTTTTCATTTTTACTTTGATTGAAATCCTTTTTTGAAAGGCTTTGATGTCTGTCGTTTTTGTCCTTAATAATCAACCAATAGGTAGTCTTCATTCCGGACGGATCAGCCTATTGTTCTAAGGGTGCGCAGCTATGAAGTACTGTCATCCTCAGGATGGCTGTGTTGGTCTATCCGTGGTTCTCAGTTGATTACTCCTAGTTTTTGACCTGTTTCTGATTTACTTGTTTTAAGGTACCAATTTTTCGTTGAGTTTTTAACAATTCAGAGAAAGGTTTCCCACTACGCTTAGCCCTCTACATTCAAGGGGAGGAAGTATTAGCTCTGTCTATTAGTTCTAGTAGCTCAAAGTCTTAAAAAAAACCCAGCAACTCACTTGTTTTTTACAAGTGATTTAGTATCTTTGAATACTTGCAAAAAGCAAGTGAGCAAATTATACTAATCGTATTTATAAAAACACATAGGAACCATGAGAATTGACTTAGACAGTTTAAAGAAAGACACCTGGTCGGAACAGGAGTATGAAAACGCGGTGATTGTAACAGATTTTGTTCAGAACATCATGAACAACCACGATTTTGATTACATCAAAAAAAAATATGGCAATCACAAATACAAACAGCACAACCAGAGTATGGTGGATGGTTTGACGGGAGTAATCCAAGTAGTCTCAAGTTTCGCTAAAAGATATCCTGATTACACCTATGATGTAAAGCATGTTTATGTAGATGGCCCTTTCGTGACACTTCATTCGCATGCTACCAACAACAAGAAGCACCGAGGTAATCCTAAAAAGGGCTTGAACATCATGGATATATGGAAGGTAGAAAAAGGAGAAATTACCGAGCATTGGGACGCTGTCCAACCAATACACGGGGCTATGAGATTCCTGTTCTGGATGATAGGCGGCAAATTCAAAAATAACAATACCTATTTTTAATAAGGTATTGATTTAGACAATTTCCTCGTTGAGGTACCCCATGAGATAACACATAAAATGATTGAGTCAACAGAGAAATTCTCTCAGGCAACAGTTAATGCTAGTACAAATTCTAATAATATAACTGGTAATGGGTCAAAGTAGTTTTTATAGTTATCTTTGTCAGAAACGTATGATTG
>CAKZYJ010000342.1 GCA_937884755.1 uncultured Flammeovirgaceae bacterium | reverse complement strand
AATTATCCAGTTGTTCAATCACCCAAAACGGTCAACCTATTTCAGGCATAGACATATTGTAACCCTTTACCTTCTACCGTGTGATCTATTCGCTCCGGAGTGATTTCACTGGATCGGCTGAGGCTGCTTTAATTGATTGCCAACTTACGGTGAGCCAGGCGATCAGCAGGGCGGCAGTACCCGCGAGAATAAATGTGCCTGGTCCGATATCAATCCGGAACGCAAAACCCTTCAGCCAAGACTGCATAATGAAGTACGCTAACGGAATGGATAGTATAAATGCAATTACCACGAGTTTGGTAAAATCTTTAGAGAGCAGTACCGCTATATTGGTTACTGACGCACCCATCACCTTACGGATACCAATCTCTTTCGTACGTTGTTCAGCCATAAAGGCAGCTAGTCCTAACAACCCTAAGCAGGCCACTAAGATAGCTAGTCCAGTGAACACCGTAAACACTTGCCCCAGCCGCTGCTCAGCCCGGAAGAGCGCATCAAAATCTTCATCCAGGAAACTATACTGAAATGGTTGGTCAGGAGCATACTCTTTCCAGATATTTTCAATCGTGGCTAGTGAAGCGGATACATCGCCGGGGGCGGTTCTTACGGAAATATGCCCACCATCGGTAGAAAGCATCAGCGCCAAGGGGCGAATATTATTCTTGAGAGTCTCGAAATTAAAATCTTTAAAAACCCCAACTACCTTAAAATAGGTGGACTGACCGTATTCTGAGCCGCCAAAATACTGTATCTCTTCTCCTAAAGGATCATCAAGATTAAACGCTCGCACAGCAGCTTCATTCAGCAATAGCGCTATGGTATCGGTGGGAAAATCGGGGGAAAAATTACGCCCTTCCAGCAACTCAATATCCATAGTAGGCAGATGATCATAATCCACATGGTAGGTAGAAACCATAACGTCTTGCTCGTCGGCTTTCTTTCGGAAGACAGTAGTATTGTTTACTCCGGGGGGTACATTGTTGGAGATGGAAGCATTAATGATGGATGACTGACTGATCAGGGCTTGCCGCAAAGCCTCCTGCTTCCCGTCCTCTAATCGCCATAAGCCATCTACTACTACTACGTTCTCTTTCTCGAACCCCAGATTTTTGGTACGAGTGTACTCTAGTTGCCGGTATACCAGCAACGTACAGATAATTAATGTAATAGAAACAAAGAACTGAAATACCACCAATCCATTACGAATACCGCTACTCTTCATGCCAGCTTTGATTTTACCCTTTAACACCTCTGCAGGACGAAAAGACGACAGATAGAAGGCTGGGTAGCTACCTGCTAGCACTCCTACTAGCAGCATTAGACCAAATAAACTGAGTAAAAACCAGGGTTGAATGAATAGCAAATCTGAAATTTCTTTGCCCGCTAGGTTATTAAAGGGAGAAAGCAGCAGCCAGGCCGATGCCAAGCCTAAGACAGTGGCTATCAAGCTAAGTAGCACCGACTCGCTCATGAACTGTCGGATAAGATGGGTTCGTAACGAGCCTAACGTCTTACGAATGCCTACCTCCTTGGCACGGTTGCCGGAGCGGGCTGTAGCCAAATTCATGAAATTGATACAGGCCAACAGGATGATAAAGAAACCGATGGCAGCGAGAATATACACGTAGGTAATATCGCCGTTAGGTTCTAGTTCATCTTCCAGATCAGAATACAGATGAATATCAAGTAAGGGCTGCAAAAAGTACCCGTACTTATTGCCTTGCGCGAAAAAGTCTTCCAATGAAACTCCCAGAAACTGCTGTACTTCTGGACCTACGTATTTGGCAACCAGCCCTGGCAATTTAGCTTCCAGAGATTCAGCAGAAGCACCCTCGTGAAGGAGTAGGTATGTTTGAAAACTATTGTTGAACCAGCCTTCCTGCCGACTATACTCTAATGTGCTCATAGCGCGGAGCATAGAAAAGTGAAAATGAGAATTGTCCGGTAGTTCCTCTAATACACCAGTAATAGTGTGAGGTGTTTTATCATTACCTAGTAATAATGTTTTGCCCAGGGCTGGCTCGTCACCGAAATATTTGCGGGCCTCATCTTCGGGAATCACAATACTGTTTGGCTCAACCAAAGCCGTTTGCGGGTCACCGGCTAACAGTGGAAAGCTAAAAACGTCAAAGAACGTGGAGTCTACTAGGTACACATCCTCTTCAGAAATAACGGTTTCTCCATAGCGCACGATCTGATCACCCCAGTGGGTATACATACGAGTAGCATTTTGTACTTCCGGAAACTCTTCAATCGCAGTGAAGGCCAAGGGGGGAGTCGTATTAGTAGTATACACTTCCTGGTCGGCAATCTTTCCGTTTAATCCTACCCGGTAAATCCGATCGGCTCTTTCATGGAAGGTGTCGTAGCTCAGTTCATGGTAAATATAGAGCATGATAAGCAGGCAACTGGCGATGCCGATGCTTAATCCTAGTACATTGAGAAAAGCGTATAATTTCTGGTTAGCCAGGTTGCGAAGCGTAATCTTAATATAATTCTTGATCATGACGCTGGTGGTGTAGGGTTAGCAAAAAGACACAGGTTTACCTGTTAGATGTCATTGATCCGAAAAGGTTGCACAGCTAAGAAATTTCTTGTTATATGTTCATTTAGGTAGTGAAAAGTCTCGCAACAAGTACCGCATTCCTTCAGCTCGTGCCCCTTGATTCCACCCTTAGCTTATTCACTCCTCAATGAGTCTACCGGGTTAGCCAAAGCGGCACGGGTAGTTTGAAAACTGACTGTCATTAAGGCTACCAGTAGCGATAAGAATCCAGCAAAGATAAATACCCACCAACCGATATTGATGCGGAACGCGAAACCTTCTAGCCAACCTTGCAACAAGTAGTAGGTGACAGGTACGGAAATCAGGAAGGCAATAAGAATAAGACTGATGAAATTTCGGGAAAGCACCGCGAGAAGCTGAACCAGAGAGGCTCCTAACACTTTACGAATACCAATTTCTTTGATGCGTTGCTCAGTAGCAATGGAAGCCAATCCAAACAAGCCCAGACAGGCAATGATAATTGCTAAGCCAGCAATTACCGACACTACTTTGCTCATTTGCTCATCGGTCTGATACAGTTCTTCAAAATGCTCATCCAGGAAAGAGTACTCAAACGGGCGGTTGGGAACCAGGGCTTCCCAAGTGTCTTGTATGTCATGAATAGTTGCCTGAAGATTATCGGGCCGTACTTTTACCGATAATTCGCTAAAGCCCCATTCGGGATGCACGTGCAAAGCCAGCGTATTCACTGAGTGATGCAGCGAATTGTAATTGAAATCGTGGGTAATACCTACAATAGTACCTAAGGTATCGTTATCGTACCAGCCAAAACCAAACTGTGCTCCAATTGGATCTTCTAGTCCCAATTCTTGAGCCAACGATTCGTTAATGATAAAACTAAAGCCAGCATCAGTAGTGTATTCGCGAGAGAACGCCCGGCCCTCTTTTACTTGAATGCCGTACACATCCAGATAATCGTAGTCGACGTTGACTTGAGAAATGGTCAGCTCGTGTATTGATGTATCGGTTTTCACCTTACCCCCGGTCTGGTGAAAGTTATTTCCAATCCGCTGGCCGGATGCAGTTACCCCCACTACTCCCGGATGAGCGCGCAGTTCGTTGCGAAGCGTTTCGTACTGCTCGTTGGCTTCATTGCTCATTGGAATTAGCATCATCTGCTCTTTATTGAAGCCAATATCTTTACTTTTCATAAAGTTGAGCTGCTGGGTAGCCAGTACCGTTCCCACAATCAGTGCAATGGCCGTAGCAAATTGCACTACTACCAACCCACTTCGCAGCAGCGATTTTCGGCTCAGGCTTTCCATTTTTCCCTTCAGCACTTTAGCCGGTTGAAAAGAAGAAAGGAAAAAAGCAGGGTAAGAACCGGAAAGTACTCCTACCAGGCAAGCGATGATGAGTACCCCGATAATAACCTCAATATTGTTGAAGATAGATAGTAGTGAGAGTGAGCGGTTAGAGATAGAATTAAGATAAGGAATGAAGGCGATCGCGATTAGCACTGCCAGTACCAAGGCAATCAGCGTTAGCAGTACGGACTCACCCAGAAACTGGCCAATCAACTGTTTCTTCAAAGCTCCGATCGACTTGCGGATGCCTACCTCTTTAGAACGGTTGGTAGAGCGAGCTACCGATAAGTTCATAAAATTGATACTGGCGATAATCAATACGAAAAAGGCCAAAATGGAGAATGTTCGAATGTACGATCCGTCGAACTTGCGATAGTTCTGGTAATCGTGTTCAATATCCATTGAACCTAGGTGAACATCAGACAATGGCTGAAGAAAAAGCTCATAAAACGATGCCCCCTCTTCGTCCATATGCGACCGTAAGAAAGTAGGAAACTTACTTTCCAGTTGCTCAATATCGGTTTGAGGTGCTAGCACTAGATAGGTCACCATAAAGTTGCTTCCCCACCGATCATTAAACTCCGGACGCTCCCGCGTAACAGTACTCATAGAAATGAGTGTTTCGAATTGTAGATGAGAATTTTCCGGTATATCGGCTAAAATGCCGGTAACTTCAAAATTTTCGTCGCCAATAGTGATTTGCTGACCAAAAGCATCGTCTTCACTGAATAGCTTTTTGGCGGTAGTTTCGGTGAGCACCAGACTATAAGGTTTATCCAGCAAAGTGCCCACATCGCCTTGTAGTAGTTCAAAGTCAAAGACCTCCAGAAAGGTAGAATCCACCATCACCGAACGGTTAATCACTAGCTGTAAATCTTCTCGTTCGTATAATAAATCCTCTCGCACCCAAAATCGCGTAAAATCGGTAATATCCGGTATTTCGTTAAGTAAGTTCGGCCCCATACCCGGCATAGACAAAGCCACATTCTGCGGACTCATCCCTGGAAATGACTGAACCTCGTCGAGCCGATAAATATGTTCCTTCTTCTGATGAAAAGTATCGAAGCTTAATTCGTCACTTATGAAGAGAAAAATGACTAGGCAAGCGGCCATCCCGATGGCTAGGCTCAATACATTGATGAGTGCGTAGACTTTGTGGCGATTCAGGTTGCGCAGCGCAATTTTAAGATAGTTCTTAATCATAGCTTATTCAATTAGCAAAGGGCAGTGAACAATGTGCAATGAGGTAAAAGGGAAACGATGTTAATTGCTCATTGCTAACGGCTCACTGCACATTGTTCAAAGTTATTCATTTCTAAGTGAGTCTACCGGATTGGCCGTGGCAGCGCGGAGTGATTTGTAGCCTACCGTGACCAGGGCAATTAGCATAGAGACAATAAAAGCTAAGATAAAATAGCTGGCGGTTAGCGGAATCTGATACGCAAACGTTTCCAACCAGGCTTTCATAGCGAAGTAGCCTAGCGGAGCGGCGATGACAAAGGCTAACAACACTAACCAAGTAAATTCTTTGGTAAATAGGTACAGAATATGACCAACCGTAGCCCCCAAGGTTTTTCGTACCCCAACTTCTTTTCTTCGTTGTAGCGCCAAATAAGAAACTAATCCGTACAGTCCCATACAGCCAATGACGATGGATAAAAAGGCGAAGAGCCGGAAGGCTTGGTACATTACGTCTTCAATCACGTAGAAAGCCCCGTACTCAAAGTACTCGTCGAGCGACATGGCCGAATAGTAGTAATCCGGGTAGAGCTCTTTCCAGCTTTCTTCTACGAAGGAAAGTTGCTGTACGGGTTGCGGAGTAGCGAGTTTTACAGCAGCCATCCATACGTTCTCGCCCCGGCTGTGCAACATCAAGGGATGAATCTCATCTTGAAGGGGTGCGTTAAAAAAGTCTTCCACTACCCCGACAACGGTAACCTTACTTTCACCAGCAACTATTACGGTTTCACCAACAGCCTCCTCTGGACTCTGATAGCCTAATTTGGCAATGGCTTTTTCATTGAGCAGCACATTGTATTCGTACTGATCAATAGAATCGGAAGTTAGCACTCGATCTTCCTCACGTAAGTTACGCCCCGCTAGCAATTGAATATCAAAAACCGGGAGATACTGACTATCAATCCGACGTTGTTCAATGCCAAACCGCTCATCTTCGCCTTGCGCTGGACTATAAATTCCTGTCCAACTATTACTGCTTGACATAGGAGGGCCGGTGCTGAAACTTACATCAGTTACTGCAGCCTGGGAAATGATTTTATCACGAAATGTCTCTAGGTTCTGATCTTCCAGTTGAGGAATAAACACCACCGCAATATCATCTTTGGTAAACCCCAGGTCGCGCTCCTTCACATAATTCATCTGACTGGATACCACGATTGTACCGATAATCAGTAGCTGAGAAATGATAAACTGGGTAACCACCAGCGTTTTACGCAGCGAAAATTTCCCAGCAAACCCGGTATTTTTGGCACTCATTGACTGTTTGAGCGCCTCGGTGGGTTTAAAACCTGATAGAATACGCGCTGGATAATATCCGGCTAGCATGGTTACAACTAGTATTAATCCGATCAGGAAATAAAATACACTTATATCTAGCTCCAGTCCATAATCAATAACTACCGATAAAAACTGATTAAAAGCTTGGGTAAACTCTTCAGCTAAAACAACTGCAATGAGAGAGGCGACTGCCGTGATGATAAACGTTTCGCCCATAAACTGTAGTACTATTTGCCGCTTACGGCTACCTAGCGCTTTACGAATACCAATTTCTTTCGCGCGCTTCACCGATTGAGCAGTGGACAAGTTGATAAAGTTGATGCAAGCCGTCAGTAAGACGATCAGCCCCATCGTAACAAAGGCTACAATGAGAATACTAGGGGTAGCGTACATCGTGCCCCCGTAGCGCTCGTCAGTATGTACCTCGGGTAAGGCTTGAAGATGAAAACTGCGGCGGTCAGCTCGGTCGTCGGTATAATTTTTTTCTATCAGTATTCCCAGACGACTTTCTAATTGCTGAGCATTGTATCCTTGAGGTAACGTGATAAATGTAGCCCAGTCAGAGCTATGGTTACCCCAGTCGTAAATCCAGCTTTCGTTGCGCTTGATATAGTCCTGCAGCGGTAGCAGCATCCGAAAGTTAACATTCGTATTGCGCGGCACATTTTCCAGTACCCCGCTGATTTGGAACGGCTGCTGGTTTATAATGAGCATTTGACCTAGCAGCTGTTCATATTCTCCTTTAGCCTCATTACCAAAGAATTTGTCGGCTAATTCTTGCGTGATAACTACCTCGTCAGGGGTGCTGAGTAAATTGGCAAACTGCCCAGCCAGCAGCTCGTAATCAAAGGTTTGTAGAAAATATTTATCTACGTAGGCAATCTCATCTTCTTCAAATAAGCGGGGTGACTGACCTTCTTGTTCTACTTTTATGGTAGCCGATCCACCGGCCGATAGTTGAGTAGCGAGTTCTATCTCGGAAAATTCCTCTCGCAGAGCCTCGGCCATTGGAAACGCAACGTAGCCCTGGTAATTGATACCGCTTTCAGCTTTGTATTGCCCCACTACCCGGAAGGTACGATCCGCTTTTTGATGCCAATTATCAAAGCTGTATTCGTGTTTGATAAAAGCATAAATGGCAATACAGCAGGCTAGGCTCAGTGTTAGACCAAGTACGTTGATAACAGTGCTGAATGAGTTACGACGGAAGTTCCGCAGGGTGGTGATGAGGTAATTTTTTAACATAGTTTATTCAATTAGCAGAGAATAATGTACAATTAAAGGAACTATAAAGAATTGCTAACTGCACGGGGTGCCCCGCACATTGCTCATTGTAAAAATTATTCGCTTTTTAATGACTTTACCGGATTGGCTGTTGCCGCGCGCAGTGTATGAAAACTAATGGCTCCGAGCGTGACTACCAGCGTAAGCAAAGTAGAAGCCACAAACGTAAGCCACTTAATGTTAGTCTGATAGGCGAAATCGCTCAGCCAACTATTCATGGCAAAGTATGCAATCGGAAAAGCAATAAGTACTGCAATAGTAATCAGTACGAAGAAATCTCGGTAGATTAGTCCGACGATATTCAGCACACTAGCTCCAATCACCTTGCGAATACCAATTTCCTTCGCTCGTTGCTCGGTAGTATAGGCAGCCAGTCCAAGCAGACCTAAACAGGCAATTACCACGGTGAGCGCCGAGAATAGGGTGAAAATTTTTCCTCGTTTCTGGTCGGTTTCGTACTGCGACATAAATTCTTCGTCCAGGAATTCGTAAGAAAATGGCTTACCTGCATTCACTTCCGCCCACGTGTCTTCAACATAGGCCAAAGTCTCATCTATTTTGTCGGGGGTTAGTTTTATACTCAGATGAAAGTTAGGGTTACCAAAGAAAATAGCGAGAGGGTCTATAAGATTATACAAAGACTGCTGGTGATAATCTTTAAATACTCCGATCACTGAGTAAGTTGGGCCAGGTTCATCACCTCCCATAAAGGTAAATTCCTTACCAATGGGATCATCCCACTGCATACGAGCCACCATTGCCTCATTTACTATTACTGCGGCGGTATCAGTAGCGTATTCCCTCGAGAAGCTACGCCCTTGTATTATTTCAATACCCATGGTTTCTACATAATCATAATGAGCTCGGTACTGATTTACGCCTACTCCACCTTCTACTTTATTACCATCGTTATCATCTACCAGCATTAGGTTCTTTGAGTATCCGGTACCCGGACGGGATGAGGAAGTAGATACTTCTAATACATTGGGGCTTTCCATCAATCGGTTGCGGAGCACCTCATAATTCGCTCGGATGGTTGAATCCGGCATGGTTACAACAAGTACTTGCTCTTGGTTAAACCCTAAGTCTTTTTCGCGCAAATACTGAAGCTGATCGTATACCACCCAAGTGCAAATAAGCATCGCAATGGAGATGGCAAACTGCACCACTACCAATACCTTCCGAAGTAGTGCATTGCCAGTGCCTCGGGTTACATTGCCCTTGAGTACTAGCGCCGGATTGAACCGCGAAAGATAAAAAGCGGGATAACTGCCTCCGGCAATTCCTACTAGCAGAGCAATACCAATGAAGCCAGCAATAATTTGGGGTTGCAGTAAAAATGAAAAGCCAATTTCCGTACCGGCAAGCTGATTAAACGAGGGTAATAAAACAGCCACTAGTAGCAAACTAACTCCAAGAGCAATAAATGTAAGCAGTGTAGACTCGGTTAAGAACTGCCCAATAAGCTGTTTGCGGAACGAACCCATTGTCTTACGTACTCCTACTTCTTTGGCCCGCCGGGTAGCCCGAGCAGTGGCCAGGTTCATATAATTGATGCCGGCGATAATGAGAATAAAAAAGGCTACCGCTCCAAATATGTAGATATAAGAAATATCACCTGCTCCGGTCTCGCCTTCCCCAAACTCTGATTTCAGGTGAATGTCTGCCAGTGGTTGCAACCAATAGTCAATAGTTACTCCGTAATTCTCAAAAATAGGAACTACCCGCTCTTTGTTTACACTAGCTAAAGCCTCCTCCGCGTCGGCTTTGCTGGTACCTTCCTTCAAAAGCAAATATGTACTTCGCCCCCAACTGCCCCAGCCACCTATTTCATCAGGTAGGGTAGCTCGGGAGAGCATAGCATCAAATTCTATACTTGAATTATTAGGAACGTCCTCTACTAGTCCCGTGACTTCATAAGTTTCATCTCCGTTTCTAAAGGTTTGCCCCACCGGATCTTCATCACCAAAATACTTTTGGGCGGTCTCTTGAGTTAATACGGCGGTATTAGGTTTCACTAAAGCCGTAGCTGGGTCGCCTGTAATAAGTGGGAAGCTAAATACTTTAAAAATGGCAGAATCTACGTAGTAAAAATCTTCCTCGTAGAAACGTACATCCCGATCAGGGTTTTCAAACAATTCTCTTCCTGTTCCGATAAAACGGATGGCATGCTCTATCTCAGTGTATTTTTCTTCTAGTTCTTGCGCCAGCGGGATCTGAGCCGAAGGCCAAGTAAACTGATTATCGGTTTCGGTAAAATGGGTGACTACCCGATAAATACGATCTTTCTGGGTGTGAAATCGGTCGTAGCTTAACTCGTTCAAAAGGTATAACAGCAAAAACAGACTACAAGTGATGCCTAGCGTGAGTCCTAAAATATTTAATAGGCTGTAAATACGGTCTTTTCCAATATTACGTAGAGCAACTTTTAGTAGGTTCTTGAGCATGAGAGTTATTAACTATTTAGTAGTGTTACTCATGTTTCAAGAAATATACCCAGAATTATCTTATTGATAGAGAGGGATTTATAAATTTGAAGTTGTTATCATATGTACGGAATCGTACAGAAATTGTGCGTAGATGAACAGATGAATTTATAGAGATGTTAGTTTATTCTGAAAATATATAACTGTGTACCCATTAGATGTATTGGAAATCTGAAAATTATATCTGTCACTAGTAACAACTGGCTAGATACTTGTACTTCTGCTATTGTACATTATCGGGAAATTGGTTCTCCACTTAAGCAACTCTTGTAGGAGGCTGTTTAAGATCTCTCGTTTATTCTTCCTGCTCGATAGAAGGAAAATAGGGAAAGAATTATTGTATAAAAGCTAGGATTTTGGTGATGAGGCCGCTTTTTCATCATAAAAAATATTGCTAATTTTTGTATCATTTTTATAAAAATTATAATTTTTTATATCATTTTTATTCTCTTATAGATGAATATATTACAAGCTTTTTACTGGTCCATATAAAATAAATACCTAGATAAGGCAGCAGTATCTTTTATATCAGCTAATATAATCCTCTCTATTTATATTGTCATCTAGGCATCAAATGGTCTGAAAACGATAAAATATCATCTTCACTAATATTGTCAATCTAATGCTTATAGTTTAACCAATTTTTAGTGTGTTGTAATTTATCGCCTCAGAATACCTTATCTGATTTGATTATTACTTGGGTAAGGTACCCTGATTTCTTCTCTCACTTTCTATTTAGGAATCATCTAAGTTTATGTGTTCGTTTTAGTGTGCCGGATTAAATTGTAATTACCAGCTTACTAAATCGGGCGCAAGACTAGTTAGTGATTAAAAAATATCGATGATTAACCACAATAATAGGATGACTGATTATTCTAATGCTTCTCGTAAAGAACCTATCGCTATTGTAGGAATAGGTTGCAGGTTTCCTGGAGGTGCAACAATCAACCAGATTACTAATCCTGATGAGTATTGGAATTTTTTACAGCGAGGGGGAGATGCTATCACTGATGTACCTGATGATCGGTGGTCGTTAGACGAATTTTATGATCCTGATCCGGCAAAGGCCGGTAAGATCAAAACCAGAAAAGGAGGCTTTTTAAGGAAGGTTGCTGATTTTGACGCAAGCTTTTTTGGGTACTATCCGGCAGAAGCTAATCGGATAGATCCTCAGCAAAGAATCCTATTGGAGGTAACGCTTGAAGCATTAGAAGATGCTGGAATAAAGATAGAAGACTTTTCGGGGACTAAGACTGCAGTGTATACTGGTATGTTTATGAATGATTATTGGGACATTCAGGCATCTAGCATACAGCGTGATCAAACTAGCCCACATGTGGCTATGGGTGCTTCTCGTACTTCAGCGGCAAACCGAGTTTCTTATCTCTTTAATCTGAAGGGACCTAGTGTAACTATTGATACTGCTTGCTCTTCCTCGTTAGTTGGAGTACACTTAGCTTGTCAGAGTATATGGTCAGGAGAGAGTGAGTTAGGCTTAGCCGGAGGAGTAAATTTAATGCTACGTCCGGAGTCATCCATCATGATGTCTAAAGGTAACTTTTTGTCTCCTGATGGTTATTGCAAATCATTTGATAGCCGAGCTAATGGTTACGTAAGAAGTGAAGGTTGTGGGGTTGTATTACTCAAGCCACTATCTAAAGCCGAAGCGGATGGAGATCATATCTATGCTACCATTATGGGGTCAGCGGTTAACCAGGACGGTTATACCGAAGACGGTTTTACTGTCCCTAGTGCTAGTTCTCAGATCGAGATGCTTAAGACTGCCTATCAAGATGCGGGTGTTGATCCATCACAAGTAGACTATATTGAAGCTCATGGTACAGGCACACCGGTTGGTGACCCTATCGAGACTAAAGCTTTCGGAGAAGTAATTGGAAAAGACCGAACTGATGAAGAGAAGTGTTGGATGGGTTCAGTTAAGAGCAATATCGGACACCTCGAGGCAGCAGCTGGAGTTGCTGGTTTGATTAAACTAACATTAGTACTAAAAAACCGTCAAATTCCTCAGAACCTTCATTTTGAGAATCCTAATCCAAAGATCCTGTTTGATGAATATAAGCTGCGAGTTCCAACCAAATTAGAATCTTTAGAAAAAAATACTCCGTTAATAGGTGGGGTTAACTCGTTTGGCGCAGGTGGTACTAACGCTCATGTTGTATTAAAGGAGTACGAACAAAAGCAATTAGCCCCCTTAACTAACGATCAAGCTCAGGCACAGTTATTTACGCTGTCCTCGAAAAGCCTAGAAGGGCTTAAGGCATCGGCAAAAAACTAAGTTGACTCTTTGGGAAGTACCCAAGCGTCAGTAGACGATATAAGGTTTTCAGCGGCAACTCGGCGCACGCATCATGCCCACCGCCTGGCTATTGCCACTGATTCTAAAGAAAGCTTATCGGAAAATCTGACGGCCTTTCTCCGGGACGAGTCCCGGGCAGGTATGAGTTACAGCGAGCAGCAGTGGAAGGAAAAACCTAAAGTTGGCTTTATCTTCTCCGGTCAAGGACCGCAGTGGTACGCAATGGGGCAGCAACTAATTGCTTCATCTCCGCTCTTTCGGGATACTATTTTAAAGATTGAAAAGATATTCTCCCGAATCGCTGACTGGTCACTCCTGGAGGAAATGAGCAAAAGCGAGAACGAATCCCGAATTAGTGACACTCGTATAGCTCAGCCATCAATTATGGCCATTCAGATTGCTCTGACTGAACTTTGGAAATCGTGGGGAGTAACTCCTGATGGTTGCGTAGGACACTCAATTGGCGAGGTTGCAGCAGCGTATGCTTCTGGTGCTCTTATTTTAGAACAAGCGGTTGAGGTTATCTATCATCGCAGCCGAGGGCAGAACAAAGCCACCGATAAAGGTAAAATGTTAGCTGTTGCCTTAACCGCAGCCGATGCTGAAAAGGTAATTAAAGGTTACGAAGACCGGATATCTATTGCGGCAATCAACGGCCCAGAGATGTTAACACTATCTGGGGACACTAAGCCTTTAGAAATAATTGCAGAACAGCTAGATAAGCAGGATATCTTCCATCGTTTCCTGAAAGTCAATGTTCCTTTTCACAGTCATCATATGTTTCCTTTAAAAGATGAATTGATTTCATCTTTAAAGGACCTAAAGCCGCAAAAAGCTACACTCCCGCTTTACTCTACTGTATCGGGAGTACGCGAAGATGGTGAGCATTTAACCAGCGAGTACTGGTATCGTAATGTTCGGGAGCCAGTGTACTTTACCGATGCAGTCCAGCAAATGGTAAATGATGGGTTTGAAACATTTATAGAAATAGCTCCTCATCCGGTACTTACGCAAGGAGTACTGGCGCTATTTGAGCTAAATAAGAAGGAAAACGCACTGATCGTACCTTCACTTCGCCGTAAAGAAGATGAAGCAGCAACTATGCTGACTTCTCTAGGTAAGCTGCATACACTGGGATATTCGGTAAACTGGAATAATATTTTTGGTACAAGTGCCGAGTATGTTCAGTTACCTGGTTATGCATGGCAACGGGAGTATTGCTGGTTTGAAAGTAAGGAAAATGCCAAAAAACGGTTTGGTAATGCACTACATCCTCATCTTTCTAAGGGTGTACAATCTGCTATTGAAAGCAAAAATTATATTTGGGATGTAGATATTAACCCTGCTAAACACAACTACATTGAAGACCATAAGATAGATGGAATAGTTGTATTTCCTGGTACTGGTCATTTAGAAGTAGCGTATGCTACGGGTAAGGCGTCTTTTCCAGAAGAGTTTAGCCACTTAGAAAACATCCATTTTGAAAACGCACTTTTCCTCCCTGAAGAGGGAGACGTACCGGCTACAAGGTTGGAAATTGCCGCTCAGGAAGGAACATATTATCTATGCACTCAGTCACCGGAAGATGAGAGGGTTTGGAATAAGCATTCTTTCGGTGTTATGACCTCCGAAGTGGGTAATTTTACTTCTCACCCTAAGAATTTAGCTGATATCCAGTCTAAGTTTGAAATGCCAGTTTCTGTGTCAGATTACTATCTGGAGCTCAAAGAAAGTGGACTACAGTATGGTGAAGCCTTCCGACGAATCAAGAAACTATGGGTAGATAAGGAGTCTAGTAGCATATTGGCTCAACTCTCGCTTAGCCAACGGTGTGCTTATGGAGTGGAAAGGTTTAATTTCCATCCAACTTTATCTGATGCCTGCCTGCACGCAATTGAGTTTGCTGGCAAGTGGACCAATGAAGAAGAAAAAAGTGGTATATATTTACCTACTTATATTGAGAAGTTCAAGATACACCAAAGCCCTGAAAACGACGTATTCTGCTATATACAGATAAACGATGTACACGAGGAATACCTAAGGGGCGATTACTGGATTTTTAACGAAGATGGAACTCTCGTTGCTGAAATTCAAGGACTAGAGTGTAAGTATATAGAAGGTTCAAGAGGTGAAAAAGAAGATGAGCTGTACCAAGGGATGTATCAATACATTTGGGAAAAGCAGGAGGATGAGTGGCAACCGGTTGCACTTAGTCAAGAAAACAGAAAGATTGGCGAAAAAATCGTGATTTTGGCAGATCAAAGTGGTGTTGCCGATGAAATAGTGAAGCGCTTTGAGAGAGACAATTTATCCCCTATTGTAATCACCAAAGGAGAACGTCTGGAAGAGCTGACAAATCGTCAATTCGTCGTAAACCCTAAAGAGCATTCTGATCTCCAGCATGTGTTCCGTACACTGCAAAACCAGGCGATAGAAGTTGACAGGATTTTGTGTCTTTGGGCGCTTGATGCCCATATTGAAGAACAAATGACTGCTGAAGCTTTCCAAGCTCAGCAGGAGGATCTATCAAGTACCTTACTGAGTACTTTTCGGGCTATTGTCGCTCACGGAATGGAGCCTATGATTCAGGTAATCACTCAAGGGGTAGAATCAGTACTTGATGGAGAATCAGTTAACCTGAGCCAGGCCTCAGTCTACGGAACTTCTAGAGTGATGATGAACGAGTACCCTTTTATAGCTACTCGTATCATAGATATTAGTGCGCAGATTGTACAAGAGGAAATAGACTGGCTATACGGGAACCTTGTTGATGCAGAACCCGTCCAGTATTCTGAAATAGCGCTTAGGGATAGCGAGTGTTTCGTTCGAGTTTTGAGCGAAGTAACCGAAGAATCCGCTGAGGAGCTGACATCCAGGACGATACCAGCTTCAGGGCACGCTTATCGTGCTATCTCTCAAGGACAAGGAGATGAAAAACGAGTTATATTCCGGAAGACTGATATTACTATTCCTGAAGATCATGAAGTGTCAATAGAAGTAAAAGCTACTGGGCTTACATGTAACTTGCAAGAAAATAGTACGCTAGGTCAAGAATGTAGTGGAATTGTCGTTGCGGTTGGTGATAAGGTATTAGACTTTAAGCCAGGAGACAAGGTAGTTGCCTGGACGCCTGACAGTTTGGGTGGATATGTTGTAGTTAAGCAAGAGCAAGTTGCAATTAAGCCTAAAGACCTCAGTTTTGAAGAGGCGGCAGGTATTCCTTCAGCTTACCTTACAGCTAGTTACGCCCTTGATAAGATTGGCCAGATAGAAGCTAATAACTGGGTGTTAGTACAAGGGGCTACTAGCTCAGTAGGACTAGCTGCCATACAGTTAGCCCAGCTAGAAGGAGCTAATATTATAGCTACTATCAATAAAAATACAGAGCGCACCTACGAAAGTACTTATCTTCGTTCGTTGGGGGTTAATCACGTAATAGATGGAACTTTATCTGAGTTTGCTGAGCAAGTCCGGGCCATTACTCAGGGACAGGGTGTAGATATAATACTCAATGTATACACGGGCCTGAGTATAAAGGAAGGAATCAAATGCTTAGCTCCTTTTGGAAAGTATGTCGATTTACATAATGCCGAAGAGAAAAAGTTAGGTGCTGCATTAAAGAACAATGTATCCTATCATACCCTAAGCATTGACTATTTGGCAACTCAGAAGCCTGCGTTAAGTGGTAAACTATTGAAAAATATAGTTAGCTTATTTGAGCAAAGAAAGCTTAATGGCTTACCTACTAAGGTTTATCCGATCAAAGACCTAGATCATGCATTCCAAAAGATGGCTGGATCAGAATATGGTTATGTTGGTAAAACTGTCGTTAGCCTGGATCAGCAGTCAGTAAGAGTGCTCGCTGCTACTTCGCTACAATTACCGTCTGATGCTACCTACATAGTAACCGGAGGAGCAAGTGGATTTGGATTATCACTAGCTGAATGGCTAACCGAAAAAGGAGCCAGGCATTTAGTATTGATGAGCCGAAGTGGTTGCAAGTTGGACAGTGACTATCAGGCGGTAGACCGTATGAAGGCTAAAGGTGTAGAGGTTTATTTGGCTAACTTGGATATTACCGATGAGGCAAAGGTACTTCAGGAGGTAGATAAAGTCCGAACAACTATGCCTCCGATCAAAGGCGTAATTCATAGTGCAGCAGTATTGGATGATGCTACGTTGCAGAATACTGACTTAGCTCGCTTTATGAAAGTATTCCGTCCCAAAGTGTTAGGTGGGTGGAACCTACATTTGGCAACTCAGCATGATAAGCTAGATTTCTTCTTATCACTGTCCTCTATATCTTCTATGTTTGGCTTACCCGGACAGTCAGCTTATTCGTCAGCTAATAACTTCTTAGATAAATTAGCTTACTACCGGCGGTCATTAGGATTACCTGGATCTTCGGTGAATTTGGGAGTATTGGGTCAGTATGCTGGTATGTCACGAGACGGAGGTAATGTAATTAATGTATTGGCTAATCAGGGTTGGTTGCCGTTATCAGTAAAACAGGTGACCAGTAAAATAGAAAGCATATTGCTTCAGCAGCCAGCTCAGCGAATGGTAGCTAATCTGGATTGGGTCCGCTTCCGTAACTTCTTCACGCATTTGGAGAATGATGTTCGCTTTGCGAAATTCTTAAGTCAAGATAATTCACAAAATGGTAAGGAGGCATCTTCGTTTGAAGAAGAAATGGCTCAGGCTACTCCAGAGCAAAAGCAACGTATTCTGAAAGGCAAGTTGACAGAGGCTTTGGCTAAAATTCTGGGTACTTCTTCTGAAAAGATTAACCCGGATATCTCCATTGCTCAGCTTGGACTAGATTCGCTAATGCTAAACCAGTTGCGTAACTGGATTCAGCAAAAGCTCAACATTAACTTCCCATTAATGAAAATTGCTAAAGGACCTAGTATTGGTGAATTAGCTGCTATGTTGGTAGGAACTTCGCAAGATCCAGCCAATGCTACTGAAACGGATGTAGTGAAAGATACCTCAGGTATTGCTTCTGGGGATGAGGTGGAAGTAGCTAACGAGTGGCTCATCCGAAACAAAAACAATAATCAGGAGATTGAGAAACGGATATTCTGTATTCATCCGGTAGGAGCTGGTGCTTCTATGTTTAGTCACTTCCTGTATAATCCGCCGAAAAATACCGATGTGATGGCATTCCAACTACCAGGACGTGAGAACCGTAGTGAAGAAATGCCTTATGAGGATATGGCGCAGCTAATTCCTGATATGGCCAATGCCATTCGGCCGTATCTAGACAAGCCCTTTGTAGTGATTGGACATAGCTTCGGAGGTATTATTGGGTTTGAATTGATTAAGTTCCTGCGTAAGCATCATGGCATCAATGCTCTTCAGTTGTTTATTTCAGGTACTATCGCTCCTCAGTTAACACAAAGTTGGAAGAAGAGCGAAGCTATCGCAAAAACAGCTATTCGTTCGTATTCGGAAGAAAAGATCATCGGCATTCTAAACTACATTGATGATGTGGATTTTCTTCGGCAGATTCTGCCAGTGATGCGAAATGATATGCCTCTGATTATGAGCTATCAGTACGAAGAAGAAGAGCAACTAGGGTTTCCAATCACTGCGTTTGCCGCCGATAAGGATGAAGTAGTCTCAATAGAGCAAGTTGGTTCTTGGAAGCAGCAAACGGATGATAAATTCTCATTGGAGATTGTGGAAGGAGATCACTGGTTCTTGAGCCGCAACAAGGAGTTGATCCTACAACGGCTAACAGAGGCCGTTGAGCAGCCCACAACTTCATCTGTTGAAGGGTAAGATATCAGTCGTCAGGGAGGTACCTACTTTACAGGGACCTCCCTTTAATATCTATTCAACTATTAGATACAGTAGACAACACCGGACTAAATAATCTTAGTTTTATTTAGTGACTTAACTAACTGAAGGTTTCATGAAGACGCTAATGGTTTAATGATCAGCTTTTGATTACGATAGATACAATTAGGCTAATTAGAAAAGATTGGCAGGGTGAAGCTATTCTAGGTATACTTGATCGCGCTGCATTTAACAATATTCCGAAAAAAGAAGTCTTTCTTCACAACCAAGAGTTAGCGTATTACAAAGAGCTGCAATATGAACAAAAACGTCGCAGTTATCTTGCCGGACGCTATATAGCTAAAAAGTGCTTGGCTCAGTTATCTGAGAATGAGAACTTGGATGAGATATGGATCCGGTCAGGAGTTTTTGATCAACCGGTTGTAAGTGGAGGTATGCCAAATCCGCCTTCGGTTAGTATTTCTCATACAAAAGAGGTGGCAGCGTGTATTGTCTCTCCAAGAGAGCATCCTATGGGGCTGGATGCTGAGGATATTGGATTTCATAAAGCCGATATTATAGAGTCGCAACTGACGTCTCACGAAAAATCTCTCTGTCAAGATAGAAATATTGATATTAGCCATTTTTATGTCTTTTTATGGACAGCTAAAGAGGCACTTTCTAAAGTTCTCACTACTGGTCTTATGACTCCACTATCAATTTACCAAATTGAGACTATGAATTTTTATAACGATCACATAGTCAGTACTTTTTTAAACTTCGGCCAGTACAAAGCTATTACGTTTTGGAAAAACAGCACTATATTTTCAATAGTGCTACCAAAAAATACTCGCTATGATATTCTTCAAGATCAACAGAAAGCCGATAAAAGTTACACGAGTACACTTCTATAAAGAATCAGTGCATATAGAAGTGCTTTGAATCTTACTTTTAGGGGAATATTTGAACCACATACTCTATTTACCCATGAGGCTTAATATACTGGAAAGAGTACTGAACGCTGGCTCTAGCGAACAGTTACCTAAGTATTTGATACGAAAGGTGAAGCCGACTAATATAGTTACCCTAATTCTAGTCTTTACTGTTGCTATCCCTTTCGTAATTATCTCCCTAATATTTATTCCGCCTCTTTTCTTTATTCCGTTGGCCGGTGTTATTACCGGAGTGGGAGTTATTACGGCAAACTTTCTAGGGGGCCTAAAGTACTCAAGATTGTTTATATCCATCTTGCCGATTTGGCAAGTAATAACATATAATGCTTTTTTGTGCGGACCAGATGATCAGCCTATTAGCAGCCTTTTTTTAGTTGCCATTAGCTTTATGCTAGCGCCGTTTATTATGTTTGACATCCGAGAAAAGGTTTTTCTATTTGGCTCTCTCATTGTCTGCTCTCTGGCAATTTTAACTTTTCCAGTTCAGAAAGTATGGCTTAATATTGAATATGATCCTGTTTTATTACAGGATTACATTAGTTTACTTAAAACTGGTTGGTTAAGTCACGTAACTATTGTGCTTGCTATATTAGCTGCTGTAGGTTCTATTTTAGGTTTAGCAATCCTAAATTATAGCGCTGAATTAAATAGCGAGACAATGCGTGAGGAAGCTGAGCAACAAAAAGAGAGATTGCATACGGAAAAATTGCAACGAGAAGAAGACCTAGAGCAGTTGAAGCAGGCTCAACAATCAGAAAGAAAGAGACAGTGGGCTGCTGAAGGTATTGCCCAACTTTCGGATGTTTTACGTAGTAACTTACCAGAACAAGAGCTTTTTGATAAAATAACATCCATGATCGTTAAGTACGTGCAGGCAAATCAGGGCGGTTTGTATGTGGTTGATCGGGAAAGTGAAAGTAAAACAGAAGAGATCAAACTAGCTGCTTGTTACGCGTACGGAAGAAAAAAACATATGGAGCAAACTTTCTTGCCAGGTCAGGGGCTATTAGGACAGACGTATCTGGAAAGTAAGATTACTTATATGACGGTAGTCCCTGAAAACTATATTACAATTACTTCAGGTCTCGGTGAGGTTACACCTAGTGCCCTTCTGATTGTACCACTTAAAATCAATGATGTAACGGAAGGGTTATTAGAGTTGGCATCTTTCAATAAATTTGAGGAACACGAAGTTGAGTTTATTAGTAAATTAGGTGAGGGAATTGCGTCATTTATTCAGAACAACCGAGTAAATGTACACACCAAAGTCCTACTGGAGCAAGCTAAAGAGCAAGCGGAACAGTTACAGTCCCAAGAAGAGGAAATGCGACAAAATATGGAAGAATTGTCAGCTACTCAAGAAGAAATGCAGCGTAAGGAGATGAGATATCAAAAGAGAATTCAAGAGCTAGAAAAACAGGTTAATGCGTAGACATTAACTGCTCAGAGGTAGACTTTTACATTACTATAAAAAAGCGGCATCCTTCTACGTGAGGATTGCCGCTTTTCAGTTCTACAAACTACTTATCAAAGTTTTTACACGTGGAATTTCTCCTTGATATTTTCAGTCACAATCATACCGTCGAACAGGTTAATGATTCGATTGGCGTAGGTGGCATCGTGAGGAGAGTGCGTTACCATCGCAATGGTGGTACCAGCTTTGTTCAATTCGGAAAGAAGATTCATTACTTCTTCACCGTTAGTTGAATCCAAGTTTCCAGTAGGCTCATCCGCTAGGATAAAGTTGGGGTTGGCTACTACGGCTCGGGCAATTGCCACGCGCTGCTGCTGTCCACCTGAAAGTTGCTGCGGAAAGTGATTACGTCGGTGCATAATATTCATATGCTCTAGAGCAGCATTTACTTTTTTCTCACGCTCAGCAGAAGGTACTTTTAAATACAATAGGGGTAGTTCCACGTTTTCAAATACTGTAAGTTCGTCAATTAGGTTAAAGCTTTGAAAGACGAAGCCAATATTTCCTTTGCGAAGCTGAGCTCGCTGACGCTCAGAATACTTGGCCACTTCATGATCCATGAAGAAGTATTCCCCTGAACTAGGGTTGTCGAGCAGTCCTAGAATGTTGAGAAGCGTAGATTTACCGCAACCGGAGGGGCCCATAATGGCCACAAACTCACCAGATTTAATTTCAATATTAATATCGTTGAGGGCGGTAGTTTCTACTTCATCAGAGATGAATACCTTCTTCAAATTGTGCGTACGAATCATAGTTTCTTGTTTTAATTTGGTGGAAAGAGTCTTTAGGTTTTTAAGAGTAGCAATAGCTAGTATTTAAGAATTATATATTTTTCTACAAAGAGCTGGTATTTTTTTTAGAAAACTAGCACTTCATTGTCGCCAAAGTTTTCGTAAGATGAAGTAATTACTTTTTCGCCAGGTTCGAGTCCTTCTAGCACTTCGTAGTGCTCGGGGTTTTTACGGCCCAAGCGGATGTCTCGCTTTATGGCTTTTGATTCATCGTTATTCATAACGAAGACCCAGTTGCCGCCAGTGTCTCGGAAAAAACCTCCCGTAGCCAGTAGTAACGCCTCTTCTGAACTTCCCAGTTCTAACCGAATTCGGAGAGACTGCCCACGGCGAAGTTCCGGTGTTTCACCCATAAATCGCATATCTACTTCAAAGTTTCCTTCGCTTACGGTTGGGTACTTCTTATAAATCTCCAGACGATAGGTGTTCCCGCTCGGGTTCCAGGTGCCTTGCTGTCCCACATCAATACGTGGCAAGTAAAGTTCATCAATGGCTACGCGTACCTTAAAGCTATCCAGTAATGCAACTTGTCCTAATCGCTCACCGGGGGTAATTGACTGGCCTGGTTCCCAATCAGGTGTGGTTAACAACCCGTTGGTAGGTGCTGTAATAACTAAATTATTCAGTATCCTACCCACCGCTTCCAGGCTTCGGTTCATCCGATCCTCTGACAAGCGAATCTGGCGGAGCTGCATGGAACGGGAAATTGAATCGGACTGATAAGAGCGGTAAGTCAAGTCTTTCAGACGCTTGTTATATTCATACTGCTCTTCTACCTCCTCTAGCTCGCGCTGAGAGATCAGCTTTTTTCCGGCCAATTCTTCGAAACGATTGTACTGAGGTTCTAATAGTTGTAATTGGTAATCAATCTGGGCTAACGCGCCTTTTTGGGTTAAGTCATTCTGATCAAGTTGCAGTCGGGTAGTCCGCATGATGTTAAGTTGCTCGTATAATTGAGATTCCCGTTGCATTACCTCTAACTGTAGACTAGAATTCTCTAATATCATAATCGTGTCACCTTTCTCTACTAATGCCCCTGATTCTAACACAATTTCTTCAATCACCCCACCTTCAATGGCATCCATAAAGATGGTTTGACTAGGCATGACGATACCCGTTTCGGGAATACGCTCCTGGAAAATATCCTGGCTAACAGTAGAGACAGTGATTTTCTCTCGGTCTACATTTAGTTTTGATCGGTTGTCGGCGAAGAGAAAGCTATAGAGTATGAAGGATACGAAAAGAAGACCTAAACCTATCCCTAGGATCCGTCCGGTCGTCCATGTTTTCTTCTTTATTTTTCGATCCATTCCCATAATTCGTCAAGTATCTTAAAGGGTTGTCAGTGTAAGTTTTTGTAATCATTCAGATAAGTTACGAACACTGTGCCAAACCAGAAAAGGGCGCATACACAGTATATTAGGCACTTTACCCTCATCAAGAGTGTACGAAAATGAACAACCTTTGTACGCTTATGTACGTTCTAAGTTCGAAATCGGACACCTATATTCACCAGATTAAGATAAGTAGCCATGAATAAAAAGTTGGAATATGCTTCATAGACTCAGTTTTAACCCGTTAACCTCGTTTTGCCGACTAGCTACCTATATTTTACGGTATAATCTTTGGCACTTAATTGAACACAAACCTAATGTATTATGAGCCGAACTGTTAATAAAACTGGAAAAATCCTGATTGTAGACGACAACGAAGATGTGTTGCAAGCTGCCAAGATTTTCCTCAAACGCCACTTTCTTCAAGTAGATACTGAAAAGAATCCAGGAGCTATCCCAGCTACGATTAGTAATGAGCAGTACGATGTAATTCTGCTCGATATGAACTTTACTAAAGATGTAAGCAGCGGTAAAGAAGGGTTTTTCTGGCTGGATCAGATACTGGAAAAAGATCCTTCGGCAGTAGTAATCCTGATTACCGCCTACGGAGATGTAGACTTGGCAGTACGGGCTATTAAAGAAGGAGCGACCGATTTTGTACTGAAGCCCTGGAATAACGAAAAGCTCTTAGCCACCGTAATGGCAGCGCTACGACTGCGAGCTACCAAATCGGAGGTTAATCAGTTGCGCTCTCAGCAAGAAATTTTAAATGCTGACCTTAATAATAAGTTTCAGGATATTATCGGTAACAGCCCAGCTATGCAACGGGTGTTTGAAACGATTGAACAGGTAGCTGGTACTGATGCTAACGTGTTGATTCTAGGAGAAAACGGAACGGGTAAGGAAGTGATTGCCCGCGCTATCCATCGTCGTTCAGAGCGAGCAAATAATGTATTCATTAACGTAGATTTAGGAGCTGTAACCGAATCACTATTTGAGAGTGAGCTGTTCGGGCATATGAAAGGCTCCTTCACCGATGCTAAACAGGATAGGGTGGGCCGATTTGAAGCTGCTTCGGAGGGAACGCTGTTCTTGGATGAAATCGGTAACTTATCGTTACCCTTGCAAGCTAAATTGCTTACGGCTCTACAGAATAAACGGGTTACTCCGGTGGGTTCTAATAAAGTGATTGACGTAGATGTGCGTTTTATCTGCGCTACTAATATGCCTTTGTATGAGATGGTGCAAAATAATGAGTTCCGTCAGGATTTACTTTACCGGATCAATACTATTGAGGTTCATCTTCCTCCGCTGCGGGAGCGTTTAGAAGATTTAGAGTCTTTGGCAACTCATTTTCTGAGCATGTATTCCAAAAAATATAATAAGCCAATTCACTCCATCAGTGCTAGTGCGATTAAGCGGATGCAGAAATACCACTGGCCGGGTAATGTTCGCGAACTACAGCACTCGGTAGAGAGAGCGGTTATTCTAAGTAACAAACCTACCTTGCAGCCCGAAGACTTCTTTTTCAATGCCGACAACGCCAAGCAGGGAAAAGAGCAAGACGAACTTCATCTGGAAAAATATGATCTGGAAGAAGTAGAAAAATTATTAATCCGTAAGGTGCTGAAAAAGCACGGCGGAAACATTTCAAAAGCGGCCGGCGATTTGGGATTAACCCGCGCTTCGCTGTACCGGAGGTTAGAGAAATATGATATTTAGTCGATTTGAGTGGACCCTGCTCGTACGTATTATTCTGCTAGCGGCAAGCATGCTGCTGTGTTTGTATTTTGTATTTTATACCGAGCGGTACGTCAGCGGAGTCATCATCTCAATGCTAGTTATCTATCAAATATTCGAGTTATACCAGTATGTGCTGGAAGCAAACCGCAAACTTACCCGCTTTCTGGAAGCAGTTAAGTATTCTGATTTTACGGCTGGTTTTAACAAGGATAGTCAGCTAGGCGAAAGCTTTCGCGATCTGAACCGAATGTTCAACGAAGTATTTGATGCGTTCCGAAAAGCTCGCGCCGAAAAAGAAGAGCACTGGCAATATTTAAAAACGGTAGTGCAGCACGTAAACGTAGGGCTTCTCTCGTACGATGAGCAGGGAAATGTAGAATTACTAAATAATACAGCTCGCCGATATTTAAAAGCTCCTCATCTCACGAAGATCCGCGAGCTTTCGGCAATCAATCTGGAGCTATATAATATTATCGTCAATTTGCCAACAGGGTCCAAAACCCTAATAAAACCTAGTGCCGATTTACACTTAGCGATTAATGCTACTGAGCTCCGCTTGCGCGGAAGCACCTATAAGCTGGTTTCTATTCAGAATATTTTATCGGAATTGCAGCAACAGGAAATTGAAGCCTGGCAAAACTTAACTAAAGTACTTCGGCACGAGATTATGAACTCTATCACTCCGATTGCTTCACTCGCGGGTACTGCTATCGATATTATTCAGGAAGATGTAGTTCGCCAAAACGGAACGATCATTTTCGATCAGGAAGCCTACGATGACATTAATATGAGCCTGCGTACTATAGAAAACCGTAGTAAGGGGTTAGTGAACTTCGTAGAAGCCTACCGTAATTTTACTAACATTCCTCAGCCTGACTTTGCGCGGATAAAAATTAAGGATGTGATTGATGAAGTAGTAAAACTGATTAAGGCAGGAGTGGCCGATAGCAAGGTCAATATTGAGGTAAATGTCGATCCTCCTAATATGATTGTACGTGTTGATAGTAAACTGATTGAGATGGTATTGATCAACGTTCTGAAGAATGCTGCTGAAGTACTGCATGATGTGGACAATCCAACAATTCGGGTTTCGGTATACGCTGACCATGAACAGCGAGTTTACATTGATATTACTGATAATGGCCCAGGGATTGAACCAGAAGCATTGGATAAAATCTTTATTCCATTCTACACCACCAAGCGAGATGGTTCAGGTATTGGACTCAGTCTGTCGCAGCGAATTATGCAGATGCACCAAGGTAACCTTACAGCTACTTCAGAAGTAGGGCACGGCACTACCTTTACGTTGCAGCTATAAAAAAAAGCAACCATTTGGCTGCTCATTCCTTCCTGCTTTCTATCCAAATCTTAAGAAGCTTTCTCTAGCGAATTTTCCAACTGTTGTACGGTCTGGATAGTGGGCTTCTTCTCGGGCTTTACCGAATACGTGGGACACATCTGGGTGTAACAACCGGTTAATGAGAAGATCATACCGCTAAGGGCGATCATTGCAAATTTTCTCTTCATAACACCTTACTTTTTACTTCAAAGGTAAAATGTCGCTTAAAATAATTCAATGCAAGAACGGTATAATTCATTACATAGTTTGAAAAATAGAAACAAGCGTCTATTGCTAACTGATCAGCGTATTAGCCAATTATGTGTACGATACCGTACACCTACTTTTCAAAAACGGACGGTAGAATCCCCCAAATCGGGCAAAAACCTTGCATATCGGCTGAATTAGGGCTTGGCATATTTGTTGGCATATCATTACCCAAATGGAGAAATGTATAGTGTACAAATTCATTTTATAAAAACTGACTCATTCATAATTATACTACTATGCTCAAATTGATTGATGTTGACAAGTTCGTTCAGTCTCGCTTCAAAAAGACCTTTATACTGAAAGGCGTGGATCTGGAAGTACAAGAAGGCGAATTTATGACCATTATGGGACCCAGCGGAGCGGGCAAATCTACCCTACTAAACATTATTGGCCTACTTGATCCTCCGTCAGCCGGAGAGTATTACCTGCGTGACCAACCCGTACATAAACTTCGCGAACGCCAGCGAAGCGAACTGCAAAAGCATACTATCGGCTACGTATTTCAGGCCTATCATCTAATTGATGAGCTAACGGTATTTGAAAATATTGAGACCCCACTGTTGTACCAAAACATGAAAGGAAAAGAACGTAAAGCGCGGGTAGCGGAACTACTCGACCGTTTTCAGATGGTAGCGAAGAAGGACCTTTTTCCCGAGCAACTCTCGGGCGGGCAGCAGCAGTTAGTAGGGGTGGCTCGGGCTATTGCCGGACGACCTAAGCTATTGTTAGCCGATGAGCCTACCGGAAATCTTCATTCTGAACAAGGCCGACAGGTAATGGAGCTGTTTAAGCAGCTTAATGATGAAGGTATGACAATTATACAGGTAACCCACTCCGAAGAGAATGCTCAATACGGCAGCCGTATTGTCAACATTGTAGACGGAGCTATTCAGAGTGATGAACAAATTCAGAAAGAAGAACAAAGCGCCTAGTATGACACCATCTATAAAACATATATTATTAACACTTTCATTTAGTTGCTTTAGCCTAGTTGGATGGGCGCAAGAGGACAGCACGCTTACCTACGAAGAAGCAGTGGGTATTGCCCTACGGGAAAATATTCAGATTCAGCAGCAACGCAACCTACTGGAAGTGAGCCAAGCTGAACGATCTCAAGCCTATGCCCAGTTTGCCCCTTCGGTTGGATTTCAGGCGGGTGCTTCACGGGTTTATGGCCGACAATTTGATCAAACCGCAGGAGATTTTACCGAGGAAATTAACAATCGGATGGATGGTGGACTAGGAGCTTCAATGACGCTATTTAATGGCTTCAGAAATATTAATCAACTGCGGCAATCGCGGGAGAATGCTGAGGCTCAACTTAACCTGATCAACCAAACCAAACAGGACGTTACCTTCAATGTATCACAGCAGTATTTGCAGGTGTTGCTTAACCAGGAGTTATTGCGTATTCAGAAAGCTAATTTAGAGCAGCAGGAAGAACTATTGGAAAGTACCCGAACTTTCGTTGAAAGCGGTGCCCAGTTTAACATTGCCGATTTATATAACCAGGAAGCTCAGACTAAGCGGGCAGCCCTTACAGTTGTAGAAGCTGAAAACGCGCTTACCATTAGCAAGGTACAGTTAATCCGAATATTGCAGATTGATCCGTTTAAAGACTGGACATTTGCTGAGCCAGACATCAACCAGTGGGAAATTCTTTCGGATATTGTCAGCATTGAAGAAGCGTATAATCAGGCGATAGCTAACCGCCCCGATATTAAGCAGCAGGAGAATATTATTCAGACAAGTTACTACGGGATGAAGGTAGCCCGTTCTGGTTATCTACCCCGATTGAGCGCTGGTTACTATATTGGCTCTCGGTATTCTACTCTCTTTGATGCCCCGGTTTCCGATCAGTTATTTGATATTAACCGGGTGAGTGTGATCAGCCTAGATCTAAATATCCCTATCTTCTCTAATTTGGATAACTATGCCGCCGTACAACGCAATAAGCAGGTGATGAACAACGCTGAGCTGGATATGGAAGATCTGAAGCGAAACATCTTCGAGCAGTTACAAACGGCCATTACCGAATATAAGGCAACTAAGCAGCGAATTATTGCGGCTGAAGCCCAACTCAAAGCGGCTGAACAAGCGCTGGAAGCTGAGCGTGAGCGCTTTCGGCTAGGGGTCAGTAATATTATTGATTTGAGTCTAGTGAATGCTTCTTACGTGGAAGCGCAGGCTACTCAAGCCCAGGCAAATTACCAGCTTATCTTTCAAAAAACTGCTCTAGATTATTTCATGGGTAAGCTACAACCTGAGGATATAGTAGCCCGAGGTAACTAAACCAGAGAGATACTGAAGCTACCGTTTACTGCAAATACTGTTGAATGGTACGCATTTTGATTTCGGTTTCAGTCCATTCCTTTTCCGGTTCCGAATCAATGGTGATACCGGCTCCGGCGTAGAGAGCGGCTTGCTGACCAAGTAGCTGCACACAGCGGAGATTCACAAATAGACTGATTTCATTTTGAATATTTACCGGGCCTAAGAAACCACTGAAAAAGGAACGGTCGTACCCCTCCTTTTGCCGAATAAATTCTAAAGCGGGTTCTTTAGGCATACCACAAACGGCGGAGGTAGGATGGAGCAGCTTCAGCATAACCGAACCCAACTCGGGAAAATTAGTGGCGTCCATATCTACCGTAAAATCAGTGCGAAGGTGAAGTAAGTTGCCGGCTGCTGTGGTTTTAGGCCCATCTTCTTCAAATTCGCGTAGGCGAATCTTCTTGAAGCAGTTGATAATATAGCGACTTACCATCGCCTGCTCCTCAATTTCTTTCTGACGCCAGGCGGCATTTTTTAACGGATTCTTTCCTTCCAACGGTTGGGTTCCGGCTAACGCCACAGTACGAAACATTTGTCGTTGATCGGCCCGATACGTACTGACCAGTATCTCAGGCGAAGCACCCATCCAGGTACCGACGCCAGGAATAGAAAAGACCGAAACAAAAGCTGCCGGATAGGCTTCGCAGAGCCGTTGGAAAGTGGTAGCCACATCAAAGTTAGACGGAAGAACTACTAATTTGCGGCGCGAAGGCACCACCTTCTTAAATGCTCCCTGCTCAATCTGCTGAACCGCTTCCTCCACTATCGTGCTGAATTGAGTCTGATTACTATCTGAGTACTTCTCACTATGAGCTGGAGTATGTACCGGAGCTGGTGAGCTTTGATTTACATATTTAAGCAGTGAGGTACGAATCTCAGAGTAATGTCGAAGATTGGCTGTTGGGTTTACCTGCCATTCCTCTTCTCCCGAGCGGTAGTAAATATCAGCCCGGATATAGGGCGATTGGGTTTGATTGGTTAAAAAAGGGCTGGTAATAAATCCGGGAGCTAGTTCTTCCAACTGCCAATCTACCCAGGAAGCCTGTCCTGATATATCCAGTATTACATGACGAGTTTGTTGATTGGGTAACCGCCAGGCAGCTACCGGCAACTGTTGATGAACAGCGGTGGTTAAAAAAGATCGTAAGACAGTATCAAATGCACAGTCTGACCAGTCAATCTTCCGCGACGCAATTTCCCCTAATTCCTTCATGGTTAACTTTACTTCTCTACTACCGCCATGGTGAGGCGGCTTATACATACCAACTGTTGTTTCTCATTTACAATACGAATTTCCCACACGTGGGTTCGCCGACCTACGTGCAAAGCTTTGGCAGTACCCAGCACATACCCGTTAGTTACCGCTCGAATATGGTTAGCGTTAATATCCAACCCCACGCAGTAATACTGTTCAGTATCAACACATAAATGCGAGGCAACACTTCCGATAGTTTCGGCGAGTACTACCGAAGCACCGCCGTGCAACAAACCCATTGGCTGCTGGGTACGATGGTCAACTGGCATTCTGGCCGAAAGTCCGTCGGGGTGAACTTCGGTAAATTCTATACCCAGGTGCGCTACCATATTACCATTGCCCATGGCATTGAGCTTCTTTAGCGGAATATCGGGGCTAATCAACGACATATTTTTGTTCCGTATAACTTTTTTAGTTCCTTACTACTTTAAACCCTAAATACGAATCTAAAGATATGAATAAAACTATCTACATAATACGCCACGGTCAAACAGAATACAACCGAAGAGGAGTAGTGCAGGGGAGCGGCATTGATGCTCCACTAAATGAACTAGGAAAGTTACAGGCCGAAGCATTCTACCGGGCATATTCAGACACCAACTTCGACCACGTGTATACTTCTACTTTGCAACGAAGTATTCAGTCAGTAGCCCAGTTTTTAGAGGATGATCTTCCTACTACGCAGCTCTCAGGGCTGAACGAGATTAACTGGGGAGTAAAGGAGGGAAAGGTGCCTACTACCGAAGAGCATTCCTATTACAAGGAAATTATCAACGGATGGCAGAAGGGGAAACTGGATGTAGCCATTGAAGGGGGAGAAAGCCCACTGATGGTACAAGAACGGCAAAAGCCTGCGTTAGAACATATCTTAGCACAGCCAGATGAAGAAACCGTACTGATTTGCATGCACGGTCGGGCTATGCGTATTTTCATGTGCCTTCTGCTTGACCAAGATCTACGCTACATGGATAAATTTGCCCACGCCAATTTATGTTTGTATCTGTTGCGTTATCACGCTAATGAGCAACGTTTTGAATTGGTTAAGGAAAATGATCAGTCGCACCTGTCGGAGATTCCTCCGATAATTTATGAGGGTAAACCTGAACTAAGGTAAATCTAACCTTTTCCGACTAAAGCAGGTTACAAGTTGCAAGTTATAGGTTCTGATTTATACAACTCGTAAGCTGTAACTTGCAAAACTTGAAACCTTCAAAAACTTTTTAATCTTCAAAATTATACAAATCATGGAATAGAATCCGAAAGAAGTAGTTATTATTTACAATTTCAATGAGCGGGGCAATCGGGAAGTTTTAGCCTATACGCCAAGCAAATTGCCCAGCACGTAAGCGAAGTTGATATTTCAAACCCCCCCTCACCGAGCGGCAGATAGGTCAACTGCTAGATAACCCAGGAGTAGGAGTGGAAGATATTGTCGATCGCCGCTCGGATATTTACCAGGATAGATACCAAGATGTGAAAATGGAAGAGGCCGACTGGCTAGGAGTAATCAAATACAATCCGGAACGGATGCGTACACCTATCGGCCTGTCAAGGAATCGGGCAGTAATCTGCGAAACTCCTGGCGACTTGCTAAAATTAGATAATAGGTAGGGTTTCGACCAAAATATGAAAGCCTAAAGTAGTAAAGTACTGCTCTTTTAAGATACTTTTTATTCAATCAAATCGAGAAGAATGCTACCAATAAATATAAAAATGCTCAAAGAATAGAAGGTACAAGGGTCGGACAGGAGCATGTTTATTAATTCAAACATTTCATTACCCGTCCGTAGTAGTGATCGGATGAAATGGACTTAGCCGTTTGGGCAATGGCATCGGTCACTTTTTCATCATCACTTTCCTGGCAGGCTTCTAACAGAAATTCGGACAGATAATGATCGCTTTTTATATCGCTGGCACTGTTGATAACTTCTGCCAGTTGATCGGGGGTAAGATCGGTTTCACTTACCAGCGAACGCAGTACGCCCGCCCGGTGATGATCGCTGCCCATCATCTGGGTTCCCTGCAGGAAGCTATTTAATGAAGGCACCACCTGATCTTGTTTTATTAGCGAATGCATTACCTCACTTTTGTAGTGATCGGAATCTATTTCTTCTAAGGCCCGGTATAAGATGTCGTAATTTTTTGAAGCCTGCGGCTGGGTGCGTAGAAGCCTCTTTAAACTCTCAGCCTGATAGTGATCGGAATCCATCTGCCCGACAGCCTCCATAATGTGATCTAGCGCAGCCGAAGACCAATCATTTTGATGCTCTAGTAACTCATCAATTACCTCGCTACGATAATGATCCGAATCAATTTCAGGAAGCAGATTTTCTACCAGAAAGGATAAATTCTCTTCACTTACAGGTTGGCGAACTACCTGACTGATAACTTCGTGTTTATAGTGATCGGAGTCTAGTGTAGCAATCAGGGCCAGTAAATTATTTTGATCGGACGAAGACATAATAAGATCTACCACCAGACTGATCAACTCAGATTTGTAATGATCGGAATCTACGGTGCTGATGGCTGATAGGTAGGAGTCTACATTGCTGGCATCGGCCAATAGTACTTGGCGGTGCTCCTTAAAAATTTCGGTACGGTAGTGATCGGAGTTGATCGTACTCCCTACAGCCCGAATAATTTCATCTATATCCCGCGACGGAATGTCGTAATCCAATAGCAGTTTGAAATAGATAGTTTGTACGTGGTCTCCTTCAAGACGAGCAATTTCTTCTAGCACTCCCTCAGTGCCCGATTGACTATAAAAACGTTCCACCCGCGATTCAGCGCCTAGCCCTGTTTTCCGTACCAACGTAGTAAGCAAATCGGCAAACCAAGCCTGAGCTTCGGCATCGTACTCGGTAGTTCGGCCGTCTTCACGATAACGGTAGCTGAGTTGGTTACCATTCGGCTCAATTAGCAGTTTGCGAGCGGTACCTGGCCTTTTCTCTTCTACCTCCAAATAGCCATCCGAAGAAATAGAATTGATGCTCCGATCATCCTCGCTCAACGAGAAAGTGCCTTCGGAGCGGATGGTTAGTTTCTTACGACCTTCCTCGACCACTATCTTACGATCTCCATTGTTTTCATGGATAGAAATTGACTGCGCTGAAAGAGGGTGGGTACAAAGTAGACTCAGAGATACTAGCAAAAAAGTAGAGGAAAGCTTATGAAGTATCATAACTTCTGGGTTGAGGGTTGAAATAGGTATTCGCTTACCTAAGATAGGGAAAAGTAGAAAGGAATTCAGATTGTTGAACAAAAATAAAAAAATAGCTAATACCCTTCAGCGGTGATGTAAAGCGTGATTGGGATTCCTTTGGTTGTCCAGGGAGCCAAACTGGAGGCTCGAGTGTACGTTCCTCCACGATCATATCCTTTACCGTGGGTGAAAAACAGTGCATTGTTACCACTGGAGCTGCGCCAAAGCTGTACCACCTCAAAGGTGACAATAACGTCTTGGTCAATAATCAGCTGTTGCGAGGAAATATCTTTGGTAATCCATTTATCCCGTTTGTAACTTTTCACAAATAGCTCCTGCTGAAGCAAAGAGCTATCGGGCAAATTATCTTCTACACTGTAAATACTAATCCGAAACAGCACGCTGTCCATGGTGTTGAAGCGGGTGTGAAAGTTGATGTCAGTTACTCGGTAGGTTTGACCATCGCTGAAAATCCGCAGCCCCCATTCTCCACCCCAACCGAATTTTTGTAAACCGCTCTGCCCCGAAGTAGTTCTCGTTGGCTGATAGCGCCCTAACTTTACCGGATCGCTCAAACGAGAATCTTCTACCACTATTTCCCGCAGCGTGAATATTCGGGGCGATAGGTACACTTTCAATGGGGCTGATTTCCAACTGGACTGAGGAACGTGTTGAGTATGGTAGCCAACGCTAGAGAAGGTTAGTTTATCCTGAGAATCGGCTTCGCTCAAGTCAATTTGGAACGTGCCGTCATCACGAGAGATTACTCCCAGGTTTTTACCTAACACACCAATATGAACATAAGCCATCGGTGATTGCGTAGTGGAATCCAGCACTACGCCACTGACGGTTTGCCCTAACACCATATTGGCGAATAGTATCATGACAATTGAACCGACTATTCCTCTTTTCATTGTGCTATTTTTTTATTGGTGTCATTCCAAGGGAGTGGCAGTGAATGAAGGAATCTTCAGTAGTAAGAAAATTAGTTTCTTTCTATCAAGAGATTCCTTCGCTCGTTATCATTTACTATTCATCCCGCAGTGAGTTTACCGGATTGACCGATGCTGCGCGGGTAGCTTGCAGGCTTACACTTATTCCAGCAATAACGAAGGCGATAATTCCGGCAATCAGAAAAATATCAACTCCTAAACTAATGCGATAGGCAAAATCTTGTAAGAAACGGTCGGCGCTGTAATACACTAGTGGACAGGCTACTACGAAAGCAATGATAACCAATCCGGCAAAGTTGCGGGAGAGTAGTACAATGATCTGGCCGACGGACGCACCTAGTACTTTCCGTACTCCTACTTCTTTACGACGTTGTCGGGTTGCGAAGGCAGCTAGCCCTAATAAACCTAGCGAAGCTAACACTACCGCAATCCCGGCAAAAAGGGAAGCAGTTAATCCTAACCGTTCCTGCACTCGGTACATTTTATCGAATTCTTCGTCCAAAAAGTAATAGCTGAACGGCTCAAACGGCTCAAGTGACTGATAGGCTGACTCTAACACTTCCAAACCCTCGGCTGTGCGGCCCGGTTGCAGCCGAACCGCTATTTCTCCGTAATAATATTCATCACCAGGATAATAAAAGTGAATTAGGGGCTGAATAGGTGCTTCTAATGACTGATAGTGGTAATCTTCCACGACCCCAATCACTGGATAAGAAGTCTTCTCTCCGCCTGGAATTAAGTTCTTATCTTCAATGTCGTACCAACCAAATGCTCTAAGTGCCGTCTCGTTAATAACCACGGCCAAGCCACTATCAGGAGCTAATTCAGGAGAAGGCAGTTGCCCCATTATTGCATCCATTCCTAGTGTTTCAAAAAACTGGTTTCCTACAAATAGCTGACGTAGACTAACGGGGTCTTGGTCGCGATTTTCCTGATCGTAGAAACTATTGTAGTTGCGAATGTAGCGACCCGGCATTTTCTCTGCAAACGTAATAGCGGTGACTACACTCTCATTTTTCAGTCGATCTATCATAGTCTTAATCGCTGATTTGGCTTGCTCTTCGCTCTGAAAATCGTAATGTTCGTACCGCAGTGAAAAGGCCACCACATTTTCTTCATCAAAATTCAGATCTTGGGATTTCATAAACTGAATTTGCCGCCAGATCACGAGTGTTCCAGCAATTAGTAGAATAGAAGCAGTATACTGTACCACAATCAGTCCTCGCTGAAACAAACGTCCGGATGAACGGAATTTATTAGCTCCTTTAAGAGATGTAACTGGCGAAAGGCGAGAAACAAAAGTTGCTGGATAAGCACCCGACAACAATCCTGTGATTAACCCGATAGCCAATAGCGTTCCTAACAATGGCAGATTCTGCCAGTAGCGGAAAGTTAAGTCCAGATCAAAGTGCTGATTAAAACGAGGTAAAACCAGATGCACTAGCAGTATTCCTATTACTAAGGCAAATAGGCAAGTCACTATCGATTCGGTCAAGAACTGAGCCGCTAGTTGGCTACGTAGGGAACCAATTGCTTTTCTCACCCCAATCTCTCGCGTCCGCAGTAACGATTGAGCCGTAGCCAGGTTCGTAAAATTAACGCTGGCAATAACTAGCGTGATAACAGCGATAATACTCAGTAGCGTGATTACCGGCCTATTTTCAGTATCGAAAGCTCGTAATTCGGCCAGTGGGCGTAGGTGAAGTTGAATATTAGCAGCTCGCTCGTTTACATAGTGACGGTCTTTAAATGCCAGTAATTTTTCAGATAGTATTGTGGGGTTAGTCTGATCGGTCAGCTTAATGTAGCCGGTCATAAAAGTATCATACCAGGTAGCTTCTTTAGTAATCCAGTCGGGAGCATTATTCCAGGGCAATAGTGCTTCAAACTGCAAGGATGAATTAGCCGGAGGGTCATCCAGTACTGCTCCTACCATATATTGCTGCTCGCCATTCACTACTTCCAACGTTTTACCAACCGGATCAATATTTCCGAATAGCTTCTCAGTTAGTGATTGAGTGAGAACAATGTAATTCTCCGTTTTTAGGGTGAAGGCCAGATCACCAGCGATGGTTTCAAAGTCGAATACATCTACAAACCCCGAATCCACAAAATGCACCTCTGGATTTACTACATTATCCCGATAGCCTAATCGGATATTATTTGGTGCAAAGAAGCGGGTACCACTTACTACTTCAGGAATCTCTTCTAACAGTGTTGGGACGACTGGGACAGGAGTAGTGTCGTAAGTATCTAATTTACCTTCTTTGGTTTCTTGTTGTCCCAGCCGATAGACCTGCTCATGTTCAGCATGAAAAGTATCGAATGACTGCTCGTAGCGGACAATTAGAAATAAAACGATAGCCGCAGCAATGCCAATGGCCAGCCCAAAAATATTGAGTAAAGCATAGCTTTTGTATTTCCATAGGTTGCGAAGGCTCACTTTTAGATAGTTACGAAACATAGCGGGATGGATTAGGATTGAGTAGGTGTAAAGTGGGCGAATAATAGACGGGCGAAACAGTAGCAGTACATCGCGTATATACTTCCACCGGGCTGGCCGAATACCATCTTGCTGTACTCGTTCGTCGTACAGTTCAGCTAAATCACCCGCTAAATCTTCATAGTAGGCCGGATGGCAGAACCAGCGAAAAAAACGTTGTGCCCAACGAGGCGGATACTGCTTGTTCATAAGGATTGATTAAAAGTCAAAGGCCATTTTAGGAATAGACTGCCAGAGTTGTAGGCGAGCATCCCGTACTTCGGTTAAAGCTTGTTTGCCGTAAGGGGTGACGGTAAAAAATCGCTTGCGCTTACCGCCTCGCACCTGGGTGGCTTCACCCAGGCGGGATTTTAAAAATCCCTTCGTCTCCATTCGCCGCAACGCAGACTGTAAGGCCCCTACGCTTACGGAACGGTCTAGCCGCTCCTCAATCTCTCGCTTAATGGCTACTCCGTAGGCTTCGTCGTACAGTACCGCTACCGTGAGCAGCACAATTTCCTCAAATTCTCCCAGCTGAACTTTTGCCATAGCTAAACCAATGCATTTATATATTTCCTAAATGTAGTTTATATAAATCAATTTTCAAAGTACTATAGTGCTCTAGTGCTATGGTGTTTGAGTAATTACTATGTAGTAGTCGTATGCTTCTGAGAAGACATACATGAGCTTTCTAACACTCTAACACAATCGCACCTTAACACAGCAACACCAAAACACTAAAGCACCCCGTATTTTTTCTGAAAATCCGAAGCATTCATCCCGGCAATTTTTTTGAAGAGTTTGCTGAAGTAAGATAGACTCTCAAAACCTACTTCGTAGCAGACCTCCGATACGCTTTTACCCTGAAGTAACAGCGTTTTGGACTGGGTAATACGGTACTGATTCACAAAGTCAGTGAAAGTCATGTTGGTCTGCTTTTTAAAGTAACGGCAAAAGGCCGCGGTACTGAGGTATACCTGTTGGGCAATCTTGTTTACGTCGGGCTGCTCATTATAATGTTCATGGATGTAATTGTATACAGCGGTCATCCGGATTTTGTCATTCATAAATAGTTTCACGCTGGTGTCCCGGTCATTAAGTTCAGTCACCTCGTCTGAATCAGCAAGGGTTTGAAACACTTTCAAGAGTTGTAGAAGCTGTTCAAAGTGATTGAGCTTACGCATATACCGAAGTTGCTCGGCTACCTTTCTTTTGGTTTCACCAGCAAACGATAATCCCTGATACGACCGATCGAGCAACCGGCGAATACGGTCGAACTCTGGAGTTTTCTGAAAAGCATCACCCAGAAATGGGTTTCTTAGCTGCACTACGATCTGTTTATAATCGGTTTTTAATCCGTAGTCAAAGTTCAGGTGCGGAATGTTAGACCCAATTAGCACTAAATCGCTGCCCACATAACTGGAGACGTGCTGACCTACGTGACGAATACCCGTAGCGGCCTCCACATATACCAGTTCGTACTCCGGGTGATAGTGCCAGAAAAAGTAATTCCGCAGTCGTGGTTCAAACAGCTTAAACGACTGATTAGGATCAGGTAAAACCACCTCCTTCTGAATTTTCATGACCGTAATTTCCTATTAATACATATTTTTAATTAGAATTTATCAAAAAATGTCAACACAGAACAAATGATTGTCAATTAGGATAAAAAGCTAGAAGGAGGGATAGGGTATCTTTGTAAAGATAAAAGTGTTTGTGTGTTGAAGTACTCATGTGTTCAGATATGTTAGATTGTCAGACATGAACACCCAAACACAATAACACTCTAACACCAAAACATAGTAACACCATGATTGAGACCACCAACGCCCATAAAGATATTCCGGGCAACCCCTCTACCGCCATTAGTAGTCAGATTAAGCTGAATGACCGCAGCAACGGTAAGCCTTTACAGGTACTCAGTGAAGAAGACTGGCAATTCTGGATTGAGAACGGCTATATAGTCGTCAAAAATGCAGTTCCTCAGGAGCAGGTAAAACGGTTAGCTAATTTCCTGTGGGAATTTGAGGAAAAAGACCCGAATAACCCCGAAACTTGGTACGCCCCGCCCCGGGCCGAAATGAAAATGAAGGAACTGACTAATACTGGCATGGTGGAGGTATACAACCATCAGTACCTATGGGATAACCGGCAGTACCCGAAGGTACACCAGGCGTTTGCCGACATTTGGGGTACTGAAAAGCTTTGGGTCACCATTGACCGGGCCAATCTGAATTTTCCTAACCGCCCTGGCTTCGAGACCAAAGGTTTTATCCACTGGGACTATGATCCGGAAACCAAACCGCAGAATGTACAGGGAGTACTAGCACTAGCCGACCAGACTGATGAAAACATGGGCGGCTTTCAGTGCGTACCTGAACTCTACCGCACCTACGATACCTGGAAATTAACGCAACCCGCTGACCGTAATCATTTCCAGCCAGATGTAAGCGGATTTGAAATTGTAAAAGTACCACTGCAAGCCGGTGACCTTTTAATCTTTAATAGCACCGAGCCTCACGGCATTCGCCCCAACAATAGTAAGGATAAGATAAGAATTGCCCAGTACATTTCTATGATGCCTGCCGAAGAACATAATGAAGAGCGGCGACAGTGGCGCATTTCGTCCTGGCGAGAACGCCGTGCCCCCGAAGGCTACGCTTTCCCCGGCGACCCTAGAGGATGGGAGCGGACAAAATACGATACTGCCAACCTGTCACCGTTAGGTAGAAAACTGCTAGGATTAGATAGATGGTAGGTTATTGAGAGCGAGGAAGAAACACAGAGCTGCAATAATATTATTGTGGCTCTTTTTTATGCTATGAAATCAACCCTGTATTTGTCTTACAGACGTCAAAAGTGAAAAACCGATACGCTTTTCTTACATTACATCTTTAAAGCAGTTGCTGGTTAAACAAAATAATATTTTGTTTTTATAAACATTTTGGAATAATCATTTGTTCTCGGAAAAAGCTACTTATTAAGAACTCAGCTTTTTGAGTAAATCACACATTTTTGCCTATTTTTAGGCTTCTTTTATAAAGTAATCTTTAATCTACAAACCTTATCGTTATGAGAAAACATCTATCGATGATTTTAGCTTTGTTAGTGCTGGTAGTCTTCGGTGCCAGTGCGCAGCAAAGCACCGTGTCGGGGAAAGTCCTCGGCGAAGACGGAACAGGTCTTCCCGGTGTAAGTATCTTTGTTAAGAATACTACTACCGGTACCGTCAGTGATATTGACGGAAACTACAATCTACGTGTCAATGGAAGCGATGCTGTGCTGGTATACTCGTTTCTAGGCTACGAAACTGAGGAAGTAACAGTGGGCAATCAATCTACTATTGACATCACCTTATTGCCTGATCTGACCCAACTTTCGGAGGTAATCGTAGTCGGGTACGGTACCAAGCGTAAGGAAGAGCTTACCGGTGCCATCAACGTAGTAGACTCCGAACAACTGAAGCAAGTTCCGGCTCCCTCGTTTCAGGATGCTCTACAAGGTAGCGCCCCCGGAGTGCAGGTACTAGCGAACGATGGTGCTCCCGGTGCCGGGATGTCAATCCGAATTCGGGGTATAGGCTCTATCAATGCTTCTAACGAACCACTGTACGTAATTGATGGTATTCCGATCACCTCCGGAAACGGAGAAATAAGTACTACCGATTTTGACAATGGTGGACGAAGCGCTAATCCGCTAGCCTCTATCAATCCCAACGATATTGAGAATATTGTAATTCTGAAGGACGCCTCCTCCACGGCTATCTACGGAGCCAGAGGGGCTAACGGAGTCGTGTTAATTACCACTAAGAGTGGGTCAGCCGGTACGGCCAAAAATGACGAAAGGGTTAGAGTTGGAGTTTAAACAACGGCCATCAACAACATGATGGAACCGCAGAGTGGGCCACAATAGCGCCAATAGTAC
>CAKZYJ010000341.1 GCA_937884755.1 uncultured Flammeovirgaceae bacterium | reverse complement strand
CGCCTCGCATAACTCCGTCAGCACTTTTCACCCCTGATATCAAGAGCAAATCCAGGTTGTCTTCCGTAATTTGTTTCCAGATTAACTGCTCACCATTTCGGCTGAATGGTAAATTGGCATAGGGTAACTCTTGCAAGCCCAGGTTGGAAGAAGCCATTCCGGCGGCCACAACCCGAAGCTGTCGGTACTCTTGGGGAAGCTCCAGGATTTGGGTTTTGAGGTACTGGGTAAAGAACTGAAACTGACTACCCTCAGGTTGAACCAGATATTTTCCGTAGAGAGTTTTTACTCCCTGATCGGTTTTATGCTCAGCCAGAATTTCTAGCGAGTCGGTTTCTACTACTCGTAATCTGAAATTGGAAGTCCCCCAATCGCAGCTAATAAAATTCTCAGGAAGACTCATAATGTGCAGGCTAAAGCTGATGCTACTCGCTTTTTGATAAGATAGTCATCTAGGGCAAAGGTAGAATAATCGATGTCAATACGGCTATCCTTATGCCCGAATTTTGATGATTGTAGTATCTCTTACTATCTTCTAACCTCAGTATTTTTCCGATGCTTGTTCCAGGGCAACAATACTTTTTGCCGGAAAATAGCTGCGAATTCTTCTCGGCTGGTAAGCCTGATGTATTGGGCAACCCATTGGGGTACCACTCGTACTCTCAATCTTGTTGTGAAAAATGCTTTTTACAATCAACCTCTGTTTTAGTGGTATCTTTAGCTAAAACGCTGATCTTTACAGTACTTTGAGAGGATCTTAATCTAACTTGTTTAGCCTAAGCAACTTTCTGTTTCGGCTAGTTTTGTGAATAAGATCAATACACTACCAACATCTAATGTAATCATGGTCAGTTTAATGACGGCCAAATCCACAAATTTTTGTTAGGTCAATGAAAAAAGTCGCTGGTTAGTCACCATCGTTTTAGTCAGCCTGAGCTATTTACCAGGAATTTCCCAAAGTAGAATCGACTATGTGAATCCATTTATTGGCACATCAAACTTTGGTACTACTAATCCGGGAGCCCTAGTTCCCCAGGGAATGGTTTCTGTGGTGCCATTCAATGTAACTGGTTCGGTTGAAAATACTTGGGATAAAGACCAACGATGGTGGTCTACTCCGTATGCCTGGGAAAATGAATACTTTACTGGGTATTCTCATGTAAACTTGAGTGGTGTGGGTTGTCCTGATTTGGGAGTCGTTTTGGTGATGCCAACCACGGGTGAAATAACTGCCGATGTTAAAGAATACGGTTCAAGGATGAGTCAGCAACAAGCATCGCCTGGGTTCTACGGTAATTTGCTTACGAAGTATGGTATCCGTACTGAAGTTACTGCCACTCCGCGTGTAGGGCTTAGTAAGTTTACTTTTCCGAAAGGAAAATCAAACATTCTCATTGATCTGGGTAATGGTCTTACCAACGAAACTGGAGCCACTGTAAAGATAGTGAGTAGCACGGAGATAGAAGGGCAGCGGATGACGGGTACGTTTTGTTATAATGATGGTACTGAGCGTCCGGTGTATTTTGTAGCCCGATTTAGCCAAGCGGCAGAAGCAATGGGGGTATGGAAAAAAATGCCGCCTATGGATGCAGAAAGCGTATGGTCAGCGACCAGCGGAGCGTATAAGTACTATTCTGATTATTAGCATACCGTAGCTGGTGATAGTATTGGTGCTTTTATGACCTTTAATACTGAAGCTGATGAAGAGATATATGTTAAGGTGGGAATCTCCTACGTAAGTATTGAAAATGCTCAGGAAAATCTGGAAGCGGAAATGCCTGGTTTTGACTTTGACCAAACGGTGGCTAAAGCACGAGCCGATTGGGAGCAGGCTCTATCAAAAATAGCGGTGAAAGGAGGTACTGAAGAGCAAAAAACTATTTTTTACTCCGCACTCTATCATATGCAAATTCATCCTACGTAATTAGCGATGTGAACGGGGAATATCCCATGATGGAGTCTTTCAAAGTGGGAAAAGTGCAAGATGGCGAACGGTACACGGTCTTTTCCCTGTGGGATACATACCGAAATTTTCACCCTCTTATGAGTTTGGTATATCCTGCGCAGCAGTTAGATATGGTACGCTCGATGGTACAAATGTATCAGGAGAGTGGTTGGCTTCCTAAATGGGAGTTAAATAGTACTGAAACATTAGTCATGGAAGGTGACCCAGCCATTCCTGTAATAGTTGATAGCTACCTGCGTGGTTTGAGAGATTTTGACACAGAAGTGGCTTATCAAGCGATGGTGAAATCAGATACCACGCAAGGAGCAGACAATAAACTGCGCCCCGATATTGACTTCTACCTTGACCAGGGTTATGTGCCCTACGAAGAGGAATTCGATAATTTGGTATCCCACGCACTAGAGTACTACATTGCCGACTGGAACCTGGGAGAGTTTGCTAAGGCTCTGGGTAAGCAAGATGATTACAAGCGCTTCCATCAACAATCATTGAGGTATAAGGAGTATTTTGATAAAGAGGAGTTTGGTATGATCCGTCCTAAACTGGCCGATGGCACATTCTACGAAGCATTTAATCCTACGCAAGGGGTTAACTTTGAGCCTTCTCCTGGATTTCACGAAGGCACCGCCTGGCAGTATACCCTGGGGGATCCGCACGATAAACCGGGGTTGATCCGTCTATATGGGGGAAAAAAGAAAATCACTACAACTCTACAGAAGATATATGATGAGGGGCTTTACGATATGGCGAACGAACCTGATATCCACTATCCGTGGCTCTTCAACTACGTGAAGGGAGAAGAGTGGCGGGCACAAAAAGAGGTGAATCGCTTGCTGGATACGTACTATAAAAATGCGCCCGATGGATTACCCGGTAACGACGATTGCGGTACACTTTCGGCTTGGGCAGTTTTTGCCATGATGGGGCTTTATCCGGTCTGCCCTGGAGATATGAATTTTGCGATTTCAGAGCCAGTTTTTGATGAGATTATTATTCAACTTAATAATTCTTACTATGAGGGCGAGCAACTCATCATTCGTAAGTCTGGTAAAGAAGATTACATCAGCTCTATTAAAATAGATGGTCGTACCATTAATACCTTTTTCATCAACCATCATGAGCTTACTAAGGGTGGAGTTCTTGAGATAAGAAAGTAATGATAAAAACAGGTGACAAGCATCAATCAAGGTAAGCCAGGGTATTTTTCTTATGTCACAATCACTTGGGAGCGCAATGACGTAGATCAGCAGATGTTTTCTGACTGATGGCAGAATGTCTAGAGTAGAGTATTGTTGAGCCTAGGCTTTTAGCTATACTTCCCTCGTGGTTTGATGCTGACCAATGTATTTTCCCACCACGACGGCAGTGATAATAACCAAGTACATTTGCCCGACCAAGCCAATCAGTACGGAAGAGTTTCGAGCTAAGTTGGTAACTGGTATAATATCACCGT
>CAKZYJ010000340.1 GCA_937884755.1 uncultured Flammeovirgaceae bacterium | reverse complement strand
TTGCCATGAAACTTACTCACAACCCTGAAGATGCTAAAGAAGTAGTACAGGAGGTGTTTCTGAAAGTTTGGGAAAGAAGAGAGCTTATTAAGCCGTATCAGAATTTAGATAGCTATCTATTCACTATTGCTAAGAATTTAGTTTATAATAAAGCCCGCCGTAGGGCTTACTGGGTGGCGTACCAGGAATACATTAATTCATTAGGTATATCAGCCGAACGCTTTACCGAAAATACGGTGCAATACAACGAGTTAGTGATGTTTTTAGAAGGGTCTTGTCAGCAATTGCCTCCGGTACGGCAAAAGGTGTTTACGTTGAGCCGGGTGGATGGGCTTAGTCACGATGAAATAGCGGAACAGCTAAATACCAGTACCAGCAACGTGAAAAATCATATTCACAAAGCCCTTCGCTTCCTGAAAGAACAAATGCAGTTACACGAAATTATTCCGGCCATTATTTTCTCTCTCGCTCACCTGCCTTTTTAGACCTTATTCAAGGTGCTGAATTGAGATATTTTGGTATTTTATCAATATATCTCTGATGCTTTAGAATAATTTCTCTTAGCGAGGTGGCCTCATTGTGAAGTTGATTGTATTACCAATACAGCAACCCTCCTTATGGACAGTCAATTATTAGAAAGGTTTTTTAGAGGCGAATGTACCTCAAAAGAGGTGGAACAGGTGCTAAACTGGTTCCGCGAACAAAACCTCTCTTCTACTAAAGAAGAAGAACTGTACGCCATGTGGAAAGAGACTGAGAAAGAGAAATCAACTCCTCGGGTAGATTATAATTCTCAAGAAATACTGGAATCTATTCACCAAAGGATAGGAAGAGGGCACACAGCTCCAGTTAGCTACCAGCAAAAACGTTTGAGGGTTTCCGGTTCCTGGGCGTATGCGTCGAGAATAGCAGCCATCCTGATAATTCCTTTCTTTTTTTCCTGGCTATACGTAACGTTTTACCAACCCGCTCCTGCGGTTCAGCCTCCCAGTATAGTTATAGTGGAGGCACCAGCGGGGGTAAAAGTTACTAAAATATTACCTGATAGCTCGCGCGTGATACTTAATGCTCGGAGCACAATCACCTACGTTGCGGGTTTTCGCGAAGACGTCCGGGAAGTAAACCTCACAGGTGAAGCATTTTTCGAAGTAGCTAAAGATTCACTGCGGCCATTCACGGTGCATTCGGGAAACCTCTCCACCACCGCCCTGGGAACATCATTTAATATTAACTACCGGCCAGGTAAGGCAACCACGGAAGTATCATTGGCAACCGGTAAAGTAGAAGTATTAGACAATACAATAGCTTTAACCAGGCTCAAGCCGGGCGAAAGATTACACTACAATAGAGATCGCGCAACTTTTCGTACCGATCATTATGATACCCTGGAAACCCTGGCCTGGAAAGATGAAACTCTGTACTTTAAAGAAGCTAATATAGAGGATGTTATCCGGAAACTGGAAGACTGGTACGGAGTGGAAATTACCCTAGAAGGAAAGGTTGAGAAGGCGAAGAATCAAGCTTGGACGTACACAGGAATGTACAAAAAACAAAATCTGGCAAACGTACTTGCCGGTATAAGCTACGTGAAAGGCTTTACTTACGAAATCAATCAGAAAAAAATAACCTTAATGTTTCATTAACCCCCTAAATGCGTATGCAATAAACCGTCCTAGTACATGCAAAATGCCCTCAAGGTAAAGCAAGATGGTGACGCATCTTTTCTCCACACAAGAGGGCTGCGTTTTAACTAATACAAAAATTAAAACTTCGTAATCTATGAAAAATTACTTACTAAGCCTACTCATCATGACTGGTAAATACGCATGTTATGGGCTCATCATTCATATGATGACGCTATCTACCCTGCTAGCAACCGACGGAGTAGCCCAGTACCGTAGTGTGAAGGAGGTGCCTATCACTTTACACATCGAGAATGCATTGTTAGCAGATGTTCTTCAGCAGATTGAGACGAAAACCTCGTTCACATTTACCTACGAAGAAAGCGACCTAATGCGGCTGAGCGGTATCACGGTTCAGGCCGACGATAAGACTTTAGACAAAGTACTGCTAAACATCGGAAAAACTGCTAGAGTCCACTTTAAGCAGATAAACGATAATATTCATGTTAAACCGGCCAAACTCCAAGCCCGCCAGCAGGTAGTGGAAGTTGCGCCGCCTATCCAAGTATCCGGTAAAGTTAGTTCAAGCACTGATGGTGAAGGCTTACCGGGAGTAAACATTCTGGTAAAAGGAAGTAGCGTCGGAACAATCACCGATGTTGATGGGAATTATAGCCTGAATGTTCCGGATGACAATGATATCCTAGTATTCTCATCGATCGGTTTCCTTACGCAAGAGGTTCCTATCAATGGTCAAAGTACCATCAACATAAGCCTCGAGGAGGATATTAGCAGCCTGGAGGAAGTAGTGGTGGTGGGCTATGGTACACAAAAGAAGAGTAATGTGAGTGGCTCGATCGTATCGATTGGATCAGAAGACATTGCGAAAGTACAAGCTCCTACTTTCGATGCAGCACTTCAGGGACGGGTACCGGGGGTGTACGTAACTACCAACGGTGGCCAGCCGGGTGGTGGAGTGTTTGTTCGCATCCGAGGTACTGGTTCCATCAATAATAGTAACCCACTGTATGTGGTAGATGGAGTGGTCGTAGGAGCGGGCAATGATGAAAATTCTAATCCTCTGGCTACGATCAACCCTAACGATATAGAAACTATCGATATTCTGAAAGATGCGGCTTCTACCGCTATTTATGGTGCCCGAGCAGCTAACGGAGTAGTTTTAATCACCACCAAGAGAGGTAAATCAGGTAAACCTAGTATAACGTACAATGCTTATGCTGGTATTCAGGAGCCAGTAAGCCAACTACCTCCACCTATGAATGCTCAACAATTTGCTGAAAATATGAATACGGCTTTCGCCGCGGCAGGAGAAGAAGAACCTTTTCCTAATCCTGCTTCCTTGGGTGAAGGTGTCAACTACATGGATGAAATTATTAGCAATGGCTTTATTACTGATCATCAACTGGCTATTTCAGGTGGTACCGAATTCAACCAGTATTATGTTTCCTTAAATTATTTCGATAATCAAGGTATTATGCTGGAAACGTTTCAGAGGCGTTTTTCCGTTCGAGCCAATACTGATAATCAGATTACTAAAGGAATTAAAATAGGTAACAGTCTAATGTACAGCCGAGGATCTCGCTTTGATAATAACGCGGGTAACCGAACGTTTATTCACGGTACTTTTACCGATCTATATCAGGCTCTACCTACCCAGCCATTATTTGATGAGTCTACCAGTACCGGCTACGGTGGTCCAACCGATACCCGATTGGAACGTCGGCGTAATGTGGTGTCTCAGACTTTACTACCTACTCGAGATGATGTTACCGATAGGATACTGGGCAATGTTTATTTAGAAATAGCTCCCATTAAGGGATTGACTTTCCGAACATCCTTTTCTACCGATATACAGAACAACAACCGCTATTTTTATTCACCGATCTGGGAAGAAGGCTTGTTGAATTCAGGAGGGCTTTCTACCATTAATCAGGATCGTTTTAATTCTCTTTTCTGGTCCTGGGAAAATACGCTTACCTACGCCAATAGTATTGGAAAAAATAATTTTACCATTACGGCGGGTACTTCCGCTCTAGAGATTGAGTTCCAAGAACTAAGAAGTACGGCCCGCTACGATACTGATGTATTTACTGAGATTGTGATGGGAGCTAACGAGTTGGTTACCACTAGTAACAGCGAAGAAGAATCTTTGGCTTCACTGTTTGGAAGAATAACCTATGATTATGATAACAAATACTTACTAACAGCAGCAGTACGGAGAGATGGCTCTTCTAAGTTTGGCCCTAATAACAAGTGGGGTGTATTTCCTTCTTTTACTGCCGGATGGCGCATTTCTCAAGAGGCATTCTTCGGTAAAGGCCTGATTAGTGATTTAAAAGTTAGAGGAGGCTGGGGGCAGGTTGGTTCAGATGCCATTGGTAACTTCCGGTATCTTGCTGCTCTCAGTACTGACTTCGGCTATGGCTTCGGTAATCAAAATGGACAAGCCTCTCTGGGTGCAGCCTTACTGGATTTAGCCAATCCGGATGTAAAGTGGGAAACCGTAACTGAATTTAATTTCGGTCTTGACGCCGGATTGCTGGACGATAGGCTTACGTTTACCGCGGAATACTATAACCGCTCGCGTACTGATATGCTGCTGGAACTACCCCTAGCAGGAGTATCGGGTTTGAACGAAACTGTTGACAATGTAGGAGAAGTGTTAAACACCGGCTTTGAATTTGGGGCGGGCTTCCGACAGATTACTGGCAAGTTCCGCTACGACTTCAATGCTAACTTATCCACGATTAACAGTAAAGTAGTTGACCTAGGAGGATTGGATGAGATTGTAGCGTACACTTACTCGGGTTCTGGGGCTACGGTAGTAATCCGGCCGGATCAGCCGTTAGGTATCTTCTTGGCTCGTAGAACCGAGGGACTCTTCCAAACGCAGGAAGAGGTTGACGCTGCCAATGCTATTGACGGCGATCCTAACTCACCTTACCAGAATGCCGGAACTGGTGCCGGAGATTTCCGGTGGAGCGATTTGAACGATGATGGCCGGGTCGATAACGACGATAAAGAAGTGGTAGGAAGCCCTATTCCGAAATTTACCTATGGCTTCGGTGGTAACCTGGGGTACGGCAATTTTGATCTTAATTTCCAGTTCTTCGGAGTTCACGGCAACGATATTTTCAATATTGCCCGTTCTCAACTGGAAGCTTCCGGTCGGGCATATAACAAAAGTAGCACTGTACTCGACGCCTGGAGTGGCCCTGGCACCAGTAATACCATTCCGCGCCCTCATTTGCAAGATCCTAACCAGAATATCATTCTGGGCGATCACTTAATTGAAGACGGTTCTTATCTAAGACTAAGAACATTGCAACTCGGGTACAATATGCCACAGAGTTTGCTGGAGCCTATCGGCATTTCTTCCGCCCGTTTCTACGTTTCGGGGCAGAATATTTTTGTGCTCACTAAGTTTACCGGTATTGACCCGGAGGTAGGGTTTGATGAAAACAATAGCGCGGTAGCCGGTATCTATCAGGATTTGTATCCGCAGGTTCGGACGTGGTCAATAGGAGTTAACGTAGGTCTTTAATTTCTAAAAATCTGCTATCATGAATAAAAAAATAATTGCTATAATTTTCTTTTCAGGTTTAAGCATACTTCTCTTCAATTCTTGCGGCGAAGAATTTGTCACTAAAGAATTTAGGAACGGAGTAGTGGATGAAAACTTTTATCAGAACGCTACTGATGCCGAGCAGGCTCTTACCGCGGTGTACGATATTATTGGTCAAAAGGGTATGTATCGCGAAGCGATCATGGTGCTAGGCGATGCTACCAGCGACGATATCAACGAACTAACCGGGGACAGCGGGGACTATGGCACTTTCTTTCGGGCGGCCAGCGATTATCGTTGGGAGCCCAATAATCCTTTCTCTTCTGCCCGTTGGTACGATGGCTACAAGGGTATATTCCGGGCGAATATACTGCTGGAAAAACTTCCCGATATAGAAATGGATGAAGGCCTGAAAGCTCGAATGGCCGGAGAAGCCAAGTATCTGCGAGCATTGTACTACTTTAACTTGGTACTCGCTTTCGTGGACGTACCCTTCACTACCACCGTGCTCACTCGCGATGAGTATAGCGAACTGGCCCGTACTGACCAATCAATTATCTATGCTCAAATGGAGCAGGATTTGACTGACGCTGCCGCCGTATTGCCCATAGAGGCCAGCGACCCGGTAGGTCGGGCTACCAAAGGGGCTGCTACCGGACTGCTAAGCCGAATCTATCTGTATCAATCTAAGTGGCAGGAAGCAGCTAATGCAGCCAAAAGCGTTATGGATCAAGGCTCTTACAGCTTGGTAGGTTCAGAAGACTTTATTAACCTTTTTAATGGTAGCTTAGAGAATAGTGTAGAGTCAGTATTTGAGTTTCAGGCTGTTTCGGAAGCGCCGAACTTCTGGGCAGGTAGTACCGAGAATTTATACTCCATTCACTGGAGTCCGGTAATTGGCTGGGCTAACTGGTTCTCCCCCAGCCCCGGTTCTTATCAGCAGTTTGAAGATGGTGACATCCGGCGCAAAGCTAGTGTTTTGCTCGTAGATGCTGACCCACCTGATTTTATTGATGTTGACGGCGACGGAGTGCAGGAGCAATTTCCTTCCGGTAATATGAATTCTAGTTACTTTAATGGAGCTAACACCCGCAAGTGGCTGCCAGAAGGCAAAAATATGACTCAACCTAATAGCTTTGATGTCAACTACACCATCCTGCGCTATGCGGAAATGTACCTTAACTACGCTGAAGCGCAGAATGAACTAGGCAATACCGCTGAAGCGCTAACAGCGGTAAATATGATTCGTATCCGGGCCCAAATACCGGAGTTCACTAGTACCAATCAGGGAGAATTACGCGATCTGATACGAGAGGAAAGGCGGAGAGAGCTTTTGTTTGAAGGCCATCGCTTCTTTGACCTACAACGGTGGGGGCTGGCAGAGGAGGTGCTAGGGCCGTTAGGTTACGTAGAAGGGCGGCATAATTACTGGCCGGTTCCTAACGCTGAACTGGACCTGATGCCCAACCTAACCCAGTATCCTCAATAATTGTTACAGTCGTACACTCTGAAAGTTGAAGATAAAGCTTAGTTTTCGGACTAGGCTTTATTGCTTTTTGAACTAAGAAAGACGAAAAATTAGCCTGTGATATGCCTACTGTTTTAACCAGATGTCTGTTGCTTTACTGCTTGGGTTGGTTAGTTTCCTGCCAACAGGATTTCCCCCAGCAGGTAGAGCAGGGGCAGATATTTAGCCTGGTTTCAGTGGAACGTTCGGGAGTAGATTTTGCCAATGAACTTCAGGAAAATGAACAGCAAAATATCCTCCGCTATCCCTACTACTACAACGGAGGAGGAGTAGCTATTGGGGATTTGAATCAGGATGGTTGGCCGGATATTTATTTCACCGGTAACCAAAAAGGCGACCGGCTTTATTTCAATCAGGAAGAGTTTAGGTTTGAAGATGTTACCAACAAAGCAGGTATACTGAAAAGTAATCTCTGGACAACCGGAGTTACCTTTGCCGATGTCAATAATGATGGCTGGCTGGATATTTACGTCTGTCGTTCTGGCACTGGTACCTACCGGAATAATCTACTGTACATCAATCAGCAAAACGGAAGGTTTTCGGAAGAAGGTAAGCGTTATGGCCTGAACGATAACGGCTATTCGGTGCAGTCTTACTTTTTCGACTACGACCGAGATGGTGACCTGGATATGTATCTGGTGAACCATTCCAACCGATTCTTTGCCAGTCAGGATTCATTGTTTGCGATGAAAAGCCAGCCTGCGCTGGAAGAGGCTGATAAACTGTACCGCAACGAGGGAAATGAGAACTTTACCGACGTGAGTCAGGGGTCAGGCATCAACCACTTTGGTTTTGGTTTAAGCGCTGCCATTGCTGACCTGAACGGCGATAATTATCCCGATATTTACGTAGCTAACGACTTTTTTGAACCAGATTTTCTGTACCTCAACAACGGTGATGGTACTTTTTCCGATGAGCTAGCCGCAAATATTGGTCACACTTCTTTTTCTAGCATGGGAACTGATGTTGCTGACTTCAACAATGATGGCTTACCCGACATTATGGTGTGCGATATGCAGGCCTCAGATAACTATCGTAAAAAAGCGAATATGGCCAGCATGGATGTTGACCGATTTGCCCGATTGGTATCCGAAGGATATCATTATCAGTACATGCAAAATACGCTGCAAATGAACGCAGGAAGTGGTCATTTTAGTGAAATTGCGGAATTAGCCGGAGTAGCCGAAACCGACTGGAGCTGGGGACCTTTATTCCTGGATGTGGATAATGACGGCTGGAAAGATCTTTTCGTTAGTAACGGAATCCGCCGCGATATTCAGTACAAAGACATTCTATTGGATTTGCAAAAAAAAGGCGTTGATCCCCGACAGGCCAGTGTGATGAATGTCATTGAAAACTTCCCAGTTCAGAAACTGAAGAATTATAGCTTTCGGAACAACCGGGATTTAACGTTCTCCGATCAGACGGAAACCTGGGGCATTGATATGGCAGGTTTTTCTACCGGAGCCGCCTACGGTGATCTGGATCGGGATGGCGATCTCGATTTGGTATTGAACAATATTGACGATCGGGCTTCTATCTACGAGAATTCGTCCGCAGCCAATTCTGACTATCTTCAAATCATGCTAAAGGGTACGGAAGATAACGTATTCGGAATTGGAGCGAAGGTTAAAATTACTACCGGCGAACTGAAGCAGTACCAACATCTTCAGCCCAGCCGAGGGTTTCAATCATCGGTAGAACCTCTCCTTCATTTCGGTTTAGGTGATACGGAAACTGTGGATAAGATAGAAGTCTACTGGCCTGATGGAAGCTATTCTTTGCTTGAAGATATTTCGGCTAATCAGCGGATAGAAATCAATCAAGAAGGTGCGCAAGAATTACCTAAAGCAGATCCTGCCGCCCCAGTACTTTTTACTGAAGTAAGCCAAGAAGTCGGAATTGATTTTAAGCATACTGAAAATCAGTTTGATGATTTCGCCCGGGAGATTTTGCTGCCGCACCGCTACTCCCAACTGGGTCCTGGTCTGGTAGTGGGCGATGTGAACGGCGACGGGCTGGACGATTTCTACGTGGGTGGTGCAAAGGATCAGGCCGGACAACTTTATGTGCAGGAAAATTCGGGAGCGTTTACGCCCGCTTCTTCCGCTACTTGGCAGCAAGATTTAGCTTATGAGGACATTGGTGGAGTATTTTTTGATAGCGATGGTGATGGCGATCAGGATCTTTACGTAGTAAGCGGAGGAAATGAAGCGAAAAAGGGTTCAGCGCTGTACCAGGATCGTTTGTTTATCAATGATGGAACCGGACAATTTACTCTTAAGGCAGACGCTCTACCTGAGCTAACCATCAGCAGTTCGGCGGCTCGTGCTGGGGACTTTGACCGAGATGGTGATTTGGATTTGTTTGTAGGGGGAAGGGTGCAGCCCAGCCACTACCCCTTGCCAGTTAGTTCCGCACTTCTTCTTAACGACGGTGGTACTTTTACTGACATTACCTCCGAAGTGGCTCCGCAACTTCTGGAAATAGGTATGGTGACCGATGCTCAGTGGACAGATTATGATCGGGATCAAGATCTTGATCTGATGCTAGTAGGGGAGTGGATGCCGATCACCTTGTTAGAAAATCAGGATGGCAAATTAACTAATGCTTCGGTTCCGGCTTTTGAGAAGACGCAGGGCTGGTGGTACAGTCTGACTCAAGCTGATATGGATAACGACGGAGACATAGATTTTCTCGCTGGAAATCTAGGACTGAACTATAAGTATCAAGCTACAGAGTCGGAACCCTTTCAGGTATACGCTCACGATTTTGACGGTAACCAAACCCTGGATATTGTGCTGGGCTACTTCAACGATGGAGAGCTGTATCCGGTCCGGGGTAAACAGTGCTCTTCCCAGCAAATGCCCTTTCTGAAGGAGAAGTTTCCGACCTACGCGGCTTTCGCCTCATCTACCCTAACCGAAATCTACGATGAACAGACCCTTTCGGAAGCTCAGCATTATCAGGCGTATACCTTTGCCAGTACCTATATTGAAAATCTGGGAGAAGGCGATTTTGCCCTGTATCCGTTACCCCAAGTAGCCCAGCTATCATCCGTAAACGCATTTGTGATTGAAGACGTAGATCAAGACGGCCATCTGGATATTGTTTTAGCGGGTAATATGTACGGCAGCGAAGTGGAAACCGCCCGCAACGATGCTGGTATGGGGCTGGTATTGACTGGAAATGGAGAAGGGGAGTTTACTCCACTTACATTAGCAAAAAGCGGTCTGTTGGCTCCTGGCGATGTGAAGAGCATGGTGAAGATCAAGAGTTCGGACGGTTCTACATTACTTTTGATAGGAAATAATGATGATTATCTTCAAGCGTTTGAGTTGAAGAACTAGCTGACGCAAATGACCTAAAGGTTATTATGAGAAGATTAACAAGAAACATACTACCCATCCTAATCATTATACTTCTATTTTTTTCCTGTCAGAAAAAAGAAAGTGTTTTTGAGCTAATATCCGCCAACCACTCAGGAGTAACGTTTTCCAACACCATTTTTGAGTCGGATTCTATCCACTACTTTAATTTTCCCTACATCTATACCGGAGCTGGAGTAGGAGTAGGGGATTTTAATAATGACGGGTTCCCCGATGTCTTCTTTGCCGGAAACATGGTTTCGTCCCGCCTGTACATTAATCGGGGAGTCGAGGGGACTGCCTCATTCCAGTTCGAGGACATGAGCCGTAGTGCTGGTGTTGAAACCGATTGTTGGGCTACCGGAGTATCCGTTGCTGATGTTAATCAGGATGGTTGGTCGGATATCTACCTCTGCGTAGGCGGGTTTGCTGAGGCGGAAGATCGGAAAAACCTACTGTTCATCAATAATCAGGACTTAACGTTCACTGAGTCGGCTGAGCAGTACGGTTTGGCCGACGATGGATTCTCAACCCAGGCGGCCTTTTTTGATTATGATCGGGATGGTGACCTGGATGTGTACGTGATGGAGCACGCCAACGAGGCGTATGCTGCCGTCAGTAAATTGTACACTTACAAAGACGGGGGCGGTCCCAGCACCGACCGACTGTACGAAAATGTAGCCACTGCTGCTGCTCCCCACCCTTACTACCGCGATGTTTCTGATTCAGTCGGAATACTGATTGAAGGCTACGGCCTGGGGTTAGCCATCTCAGATATCAAT
>CAKZYJ010000339.1 GCA_937884755.1 uncultured Flammeovirgaceae bacterium | reverse complement strand
CCAAGTACCAGGCATTGGGTGCGGAAGGTGATCAGTTATACTTTCGCTCTATGGTTTCCCACCTGGATGCCCAGATTGGCCGCCTGATAAATCATTTGAAGGAAAAAGGCTTGATGGAAAACACTTTTATCGTGTTCACTTCCGATAACGGACCTGCCTATCAGGGCAGTCCGGGGCCGTTCAAGGGTGGAAAGACTGACTTGCACGAAGGGGGTATCCGGGTACCAATGTTTGCCGTGTGGCCGAAGCAAATTCCCTCTGGGCAGCACCGCTTCCAGCCTATGCACATGGCGGATATACTGCCTACCATTGCTAGTGTCGTTGAAGTAGAGCAGTTACCCAAAGACTTGGACGGAGTGAATATGCTGCCGGTGCTAATGGACGAGCAGGCTGTGGTAGAACGAGGCCCGCTGCTGTGGCAAATGGATTTATACCCCCACTTTCAAAATCAGGGCCCTAAACCTACCCCTTATGCTACTTCAGTTGCTCTGGACGGAAAATGGAAACTACTTACCGATAGCCTACAACCCACCGAACTATTTAACTTGGCTCAGGACCACCGCGAGCTCTACAACCTGCGAGGTCAGCACCCGGAAATTGAAGAAAAGCTACTAAATGCTATTCAACAGTTTCACCAAGCCCCCCGGGAAAGTTGGAACGCAGTACCGATTGAGGAGTACTAATGAGTTTGGGTGTTTAAGTGTTATTGTGTTCGTGTGTTAAAGTACCTATGTGTTTGTGACAGGTTGATTAATTTTTAACACCCTGTTTATGAAAAAACTGTAACTTGTAACTATCTCATCTACTGCAAATATCTCTCTAGTTAATTTCATGATCACAAGAACTTATCTGGAATTGGCTCGCAACCAAAAGATATGGAAGAGGAAATACCAAGAATTAATTTTGACAAAAGTAAAAGCCTTGGTATTGAGGTAGTGAATTTTACCCAACTTCTGGATGCTCTTAAAAAGACCAAAAATCATGACCCTTTTTCGGTACACAGAATAGAGTTCTTTCTCATTTTAATTGTAACCAAAGGTTCGTATTCACACTTTGTCGATTTTACATTTTATACATTATCAGAGGGGTGCGCGCTATTTGTAGCCAAAAATCAGATACATCATTTTACCAGAAAAATTCAATCATGTGAAGGGTTTTGTATTATTTTCCGGAGCTTGTTTAATGACAACAAAGACCATTTCTTATCCAATATCCTAAGGTTAAACAGGTTATTCAATTACCATCTTGAATCACCTATCATTCCCCAAAAAGAAATAGGAGAAGATCATTTCATCGATATAGCTACCGCACTCTACTATGAGTACACTTTTTCCAATAATTTTGCTAAAACCGATATTCTGCGTTCCCTGCTTCAGGTTTTGTTGCTTAAAGCAGAAAGAGCAAAGGAGTTTCAGTCAGTAAGAGGTATTAAAGCACACTGGTTAGAAATATTCAATAAATTCAAAGAGTTGCTCGAGAGAGAATATATAAATACCAGAAAATCAAGAGTTTACGCATCTAAGCTGTTTGTCTCTTACAAATTTCTGAACGAGATTATCCGCCGGGTGAGTGGTAAGACTGCCAAAGTTTTTATTGACGATTTTGTAACTATAGAAATCAAGCGCTATCTGGTTTCTACACCATTATCTATAAAGGAAGTCAGCTACAAAACAGGATTTGAAGAGCCCGCTAACATGATCAAGTTCTTCAAGAAAAGGACTGGTAAAACGCCCCTCCAATTTAGAAGAGAATCCTAATCCGGTTACACTTTTACTGTTTTTCGTTTCAATTTGATAATCATAAAACTGAAGGGTCACTTTAACTTAGTGCCATAGTTTTAACTGAAGAAAATTAAAATGAAACTCAAGTTATTTATTCTGGGTATAGTCGGATTGCTACTTACCAATTGTACCGAAGGTAGGCAAACTGTGCTGGAAGTCACTAGCTTTAAACTAAAATCTACCGCCAATACCTCTGCATTTCATAAAATGGATGCGGAAGTAGAAGACAAATTTACAAGTAAACAACTAGGCTTTATGAGGCGTCAGAGCGGGGTAAGCGAGCAAGGTAGATATGTTGTTCTGGTCTATTGGAACACTGTAGAAAATGCAGAGGCTTCTATGCAAAAATTCATGGAGGATGAATCGGTGGCAGAGTATGCGTCAATGATAGACGGTTCTACCATGAAAATGGCTCGCTTCACAATCAACGATCAATTCAAAGCTAGTAACAGCAATTTTGTTGAGGTGATGTCATTTCAAACCAAAGAAGGTATTGCACTTGAAGCATTTAATGAAATCAATAAGAAAGTAGAAACCGACGTTACTGCCAAACGTGAAGGTTTTCTTCAACGGATTACCGGAATTAGCGAAGAGGGTGAGCAGATAGTAACTGTGTATTGGGACAACAAGGCTAATTCTGATGCAGCACTTCAACCCTTTATGGATAATACTATTTCCAAAGAATTTATGGGAATGATGGTTCAATCATCTATTCAGATGATACGTTTTCAAATGCTTAATTCATTAAACAACCAAACTATGAAACTATCAAATAAAGACAAAGTTGTCGCCTTACTGAATAGTTTTAACACTGGTGATCAGGAACCAATTGGTTACATTAATCCCAATAAATACATTCAGCATAACTTGTCAGTGGCCAATGGTTTGCAAGGATTTGGTGAAGTAATGCAGCATGCTCCCCATCAAGGCTTTAAAGCTAATGTAATTCGTGCCTTTGAAGATGGTAATTACGTATTTGCCCATACCTAAAATGATTTCTTTGGCCCAAAGGTAGTTTTTGATATATTTCGTTTCGAGAATGGGCAAATCGTGGAGCATTGGGACAATCTAATAGAAATACAACCACCAAATCCAAGTGGTAGAACTCAATTTGATGGTGCTACTGAGATTACTGATTTAGAACAAACGGAGGTCAACAAAAATGTAGTTAAAGAATTCATCGAGAAAGTTTTATTAAACGGCGAAATGGATAAGGTAGCTACCTACATCAATCCAGAAGAATACATTCAGCACAATCCGGCTGTTGCCGATGGGTTGGATGGCTTTGGAACAGCCGTGAAGTACTTTGCTGACAATGGATTAGTAATGGAATATGACACGCTCTATAAAGTACTAGGACAGGGAAACTTTGTGCTTACCATGAGCGAAGGCAAGTTTGGTAAAGGTGAACCCTCCGCATTTTATGATTTATTCAGGCTGGAAAATGGTCAGATCGTAGAGCATTGGGATGTGATTGCGCCAATTCCACCAAAATCCGAATGGAAAAACGACAACGGTAAATTTTAGTCAAATGATTGAATTGCTAAGAATAAAAGCAATATCAACTACATGAGGCTTATTTCTTCGCCTCAAAAGTCATTACACATAAAGATAGAGCTTTGTAGTAAATCTTGAACTCTCAAATTGAATAAAAAATGAAAGAAAAAGAAATCATACGTAGCGGAGAAGGTGATAACTATAACTACTCCCAAGACCACTGTTTTATCAAGCTTTCTTCCCATCATACTAATGGAGAACTGTGTTTTGTCGAGGACACTTTAAAGCCCGGCTTTTACCTCGCAAGACATCACCATAAAATCATGACGGAGGTGTTTTACATTTTGGAAGGTGAGGTTGAACTAATTTTTGATAACGAAACAATTCTGGCCAAACCTGGCGATACAATAACCGTTCCCCCCAATGTTTGGCACGCTGCTAAGTGTGAAAAGGGAGGGAAAATGCTTACTATCTTTAAAAATGGTCAGTTTGATCTTTACTTGGAGAAGCTATCAAAGATGTCAGATAGTGATTTTGCTGATGCCGAACTGATGAAATCTATTTCTGCCGAATTTGATATTTACGAGGAATAAGAAGTAGAACTGCTTATGGTTAAGAAGTATTGGTTATCATCTAGATCGGGAGAATAGTTTACAAGTTTTAAATTATAGTCTGAAACCTATAACTTAGAACTTGTAACTTATAGTCAATGAACCAACCAACAACCTACAATCAAACTTATCTCTGGCTTATTAGTCTTACCGCTGCATTAGGCGGTTTTTTATTTGGCTACGATTGGGTCGTAGTAGGTGGGCCTAAGCCCTAAAATGAACACTTCTTTCAGAAAGAAACAACGGCATTGAAAGACTGGGGTACTAGTTCGGCATTGGTAGGCTGTATGGTAGGGGCTTTGGCCTGTGTGGCGCTTAGTGATCGTTACGGGCGTAAACGTTTGCTCATATTTTCCGGCGCGCTATTTACGTTGTCGGCATTGGGCACCGCTTTGGCTTCGGATTTTACCTGGTTTAATGTGTACCGTATCATTGGAGGTATAGCCATGGGTATCGCGCTGAATCTCTCGCCTATGTACATTGCCGAAGTTTCACCGCCGGAGAAGCGAGGGATGTTCGTGACGATCAATCAGCTACTGGTAATGATTGGGGTACTGATGGCTCAGATTGTGAACTGGCGCATTTCTTTGCTAGATACAGCCTTGCCGGTAGATGCTACCATTGAGGTAATTGCCCAAAGCTGGAGCGGACAAGCCGGCTGGCGGTGGATGTTCGGGGTAGAAGCTATTCCAGCCTTTGCCTTCTTCGCTCTGATGTTTCTGGTACCTGAAAGTGTGCGTTGGCTAGTGAAAAACGGACGGAGCTTGGAAGCTGAAACGGTACTCCAAAAGATTGGCGGAAGCGAATTTGCCCAGGAGCAGGTAAACGAAGTAAAACTCACGCTTTCCAAGGAAGATGTATCTCACGTAAACTTTAAAGAACTCCTCAATAGCCGCATTCTGAAGCTGGTCGGCTTAGGTGTGTTTTTATCGTTCTTACAGCAGTGGAGCGGCCTGAACGTGATCATCTACTACGCGGCCGATATTTTCCAGGCAGCGGGCTACAACCTCCAGCAAATGATGCTTAACATTGTGGTGATCGGCACGGTGATGGTGCTGGCGGTGCTCGTTACCATGGCTACGGTAGACAAGCTGGGGCGCAAAACTTTACTGTTGTTCGGTACATCATCTATGGCCGTAGTTTATGCTCTCATCGGCTACTGCTTTTATGCTGACTATCAGGGTTTAGTAATTGTGTTGCTGGTGCTAGCGAATGTGTTATTCTACTCCGTTACGCTGGCTCCTTTACTGTGGGTGGTGCTATCGGAAATTTTCCCCAATCGTATTCGCGGAGCGGCTATGTCCATTGCAGCTTTTGCTCACTGGGTCGGTAATTTTACCCTGACCTTTAGCTTCCCGACAATTAAGGAAAACCTAGGTTGGGCCAATAACTTCTGGCTCTATGGTCTCATCTGTGCGGCAGGTTTTGTGGTGCTCTACCTCATCTTGCCTGAAACCAAGGGGAAATCATTAGAAGAGATTGAACACGAACTGGTTGGCAGTACTCCTAAGAAAGTGAAGGTAGCTCCCTAGACCCTGCTACATCCTCTGCTTGCCATCTTTACCAT
>CAKZYJ010000338.1 GCA_937884755.1 uncultured Flammeovirgaceae bacterium | reverse complement strand
TGATTCTTTTCCATGAATCCTGCCTTCAACCATTTCTTAAGCATTCGCTTTTCCATCGGAATGGAAGCCAACATCCATTCGTGAGAAATGGTGTCAAAACAGCTTTTGATGTCGGCATCCAGAATCCATCGCGCTGACCATTTCTTGGACAATACTTTATAGCATTGTTCCATCGCATCGGCGCAGCTTCTTTCCGGACGGAATCCGTAACTGTTCTGGTCGGCTTTACATTCAGCGATGGGCGATAGCGCCAACAGGTGTAGTGCCTGCATAGCTCTATCTTTCATCGTAGGAATACTTAAGGGACGGAGTTTCCCGTTGGCTTTAGGAATGTACACTCGTTTGAGGGAAAGAGGGCGGTACCCTCTTCGTTTCAACGAATGAATGGCTTCCCATTTGCCTTTGGGGGTACTCCAAGTCTTCCCATCTACCCCCGGCAGCCGCCGTGGCCCGGTTCGCCGACCTTGGTTCTCAGTGACTCGCTTCACAGCCAGTGCTTTGGCGTAAAACGAGGCGGGGGCCACCCCCTGGTCAGTAAGCGTTGTAAAGCTTGCACTTTACCTCGTTTACCTTCCTGTTCAGCCTTCACAATCCGTACTTGAAGTTTATGAACCGAACGGTGAGCCTTTTGCCAATCAATAGCGTGCCATTGGTCGGATGCAGGCTTCTCCGTTCGGGAAGAAACAGCACGGGGTGCCCCGCACATTCACTGTTCAATGAATCCATTTGCTCAGTTTCCATAAACGTAACGGTGGCCGCCTTTAGGTTTGTAGGGTAGTAATATTTTAAGAAAGTAGTTACTACTATTGCGGTGTGAATATGTGGGTAACTCAGTAGAGTTATCCACATATTCACAGCCTAAATACCAGCCCCAGGTGCACTAAGGTGGCCGCTAAGTAAAACTTATATGGCGATTGAGACCTGGGCTGGTTTATCAAGACAAGCTTCCAATAGAAATTCAGGTTTATAGGCCTATTAGCAAGGTTTTGAAAGTGTCTTGATTATTATTAACAGTCAACCCCCAAATTATGAAGTATCTGTTTTTCATTGGTATCGACATCAGCAAAAAGACGCTGGATTTTGCGGTCAGGAATCGTAAAGAACTCCTTTTTCATCTTAAAGCGGACAATTCGCTAGCTGGTCTAAACCAGTTTCAAAAGGAGTGCTTTGCTAGAAAAATTGATCTTTCTCAAAGCCTAATTTGCTGTGAGCACACGGGAGTTTACAGCCAGAATATCCTAACCTTAGTTATAGAGAATAATTTTTCTCTCTGGTTCGAATCTTCGTTGAGGATCAAGCGCTCCCTGGGATTACAACGTGGTAAGAATGACAAGATCGATGCGATGAGGATTAGCCATTATGCTTTCCGATATGCCGATCAGGCTACTATCTGGCAGCCAGAAAGAGGGGTTATCAGTAAACTTCGTCAACTAGTTTCCTTAAGAAAAAGACTAATAAACGCCAAGAGCTCACTGAGATTTTTAACTGCGACTTCTTGTCGCACTGGGTTCGTCTACATAAAGGGACGGAATTATCGGCGGCCGACGCTCGGTAGAAATAGGCGGGTTGTTGTCACTCTGATAGAACATAGTTAATCGCCCCTCACTTACTTATGTGAAAAATAGGATTCGGACTGTCAACAGAGTCTACACTTAACCAATGCTCACACAAGAAGCTGTACAAAGGCTTATTTTCCTGCGGTAATTAATCGGAATCTTTTAAAAGATTTAAGGGGTTTTATCAACTGTACCAATGAATGGTGAGATTCTATGAGTAATACATTTTGATAGTCATCCAACATCAATGATAGAATAGGAACATCCATAACTTGATCCATAATACGGTATATAGCTAAATTGGTAAAGTGCAGTCTCAAATATCTAACCCATATTTTCTCATCTCGACGGGATAACGGATAACAGCGCTCGTCGATTAATAATAAGGTAGTAGGAATTGCTAAGCATAAATCAGTAAATAAATCAGCAATTTGCTTAATCCGCCGATGGGTATCCGGCTGCCCATCGTCTATCAGAAAAATATGCTCAATACGCTCTTCGCCCTCAGGTACTACCAGTGCTGGGCAAGCGAGATCATAGGGTAATTTGCTACCTGACTTTTTAATATACTTCTTGTAGTGGGTATTAGCTATAATCAATAAGCTGGAAGACTGAGCTTCATGCTTCATTTCCTGGAAGCGGAAATTGGTACTACTATTTTGCGCTAGAGAAAAGTCATTGGCCAGATTGACAGATGGGAGGTGAGGGTCGCTGAAATAAGCATCGACAGGCGTAGGTGGTAATCCCATCAAGTCTTCTACAGAAGAGCTACACACTAACTGATGCTGACCAGTACCAAAATAAAAAGTGGTAAGTGCTTCTACGGTTCCTGTCCGGTCCCGGCACCATACTATTCTTTTCCTGCTCATCGTCTAAAAAAATTGGCTCTCGTCAAAAGAGCGAGTTTAAGCATTCAAAAAAAATGATAAAAATCAGGTTACCCCTTTTGTTAGTAGAGGTTCGCTAGGCGAACTAAACCGGCAGGGTCTTCAATACGTATCTTTCGTCCCTGCGTAGAGATCAGTTGGTCGCTTTTAAATTCATGCAGTAGACGAATCAGTGTTTCGGTCGCTGTACCTATGATATTGGCCAGATCGTCTCGAGTAAGATTAATTTCAATGCTACCATTATCGTGGGTATCCAGACCGTAGGTGTCTTTCAGCTTGAGCAATGTAATGGCCAGGCGTTCGCGCACTGAGCGTTGTGCCTGGTTGGTAATATTCTCAGTCATCAGTCCGAGTTCTTGACTTACCTGCTTCATAATTTGCTGATTGAGTTGGGAGGATTCCTGTAGGGTCTGTAGAAATGTTGATTTAGGCAGAAAGCAAATCGTACATTCTTCCAATGTCTCGGCTGAAACTCCGTAGCTCTCTTCGGCCAGCAGGGCTTTGTAGCCTAACAGGCCACCGTTGTGAACGATACTGATGATCTGCTCTTTTCCCTCGTAACCCAACTTATAGACTTTTACTTTACCCTGATTAATGCAAAAAACCCCCAAAGGTCGAGTGCCTTCATGGAATAATATTTGCCCTTTCTTGTAAACGGTGCATGACTTCCCCTTAGAAATAGCCGTGAGTTGGTGGCTGCATAACGAACTGAACGATGAGGCCCCCAAGGAGCGACAAGTTTGACAAGCGATAGAAGGACGAAGCGGCTTTCTCATAACGTAATCACTTTCACATATCTTTTTGTAAAAACCGGCGGTGCACCAGATAATAAGGAATAGCAATCCAGAGCAATATCGCTGCCAGTGAGACGTTAACCCCTCGGAAGCTGCCAAAAAAATCACGAAATAAGGCTCCTGATAATCCTAAAAGTGCTGAAGCTTCGGTTTTCATAATGATCGTAATGCGAGCGATGTCTATGGGGTTGAAGAACGATAGCGTGAGTACGCCTGGCTCAATCGGGTACTCGCTCAAGTGGTACATAAAGAACAGTAGTAATCCATCGTATACGAAGGCAAAGAACGCCCACAGCAACAGTGCTAGGCCCATACCACGAGCTTTGTCGGATACAACTGTGCTAATAAATAATGCGATAGCTACAAAAACGAAGATGAGTAGCCCACCACTAAGTACAAGCAACAGGCTCTCAGTAGTAGAATAGAATAGTAGCAACGGTAAGCCGATACTTAGCAGGAATCCAGCCACGAGGGCTCCGCATAATCCTAGATAAAAGCCCCCGAGGACCGTAGTGCGGGCGATGGGTTGCGCCAGCAGCAACACGATAAAATCCTGGGAGTTGTAAAAGTAGACCACAGCAAATACTAAGGCAATGAGCGGCAAAGCAAATAGCGTTACTTGCATAATAATTAACAAAGCCTTTTCTGGCTGACTCTCCAGCATGAAGATACCCCAACCTACCGTGGCCAGCAGCAGTACGTACCCCTGAATGAGCCGGTTCCGGAGTAGGTCACTAATGATGTATTGGCTTACTTTCTGCATCGGGTTGTTTTTGGGTTAAGAGCCGGACGATGATTTTATTAAGCTGGGTTTCGGAAGTCTGTTTCCGCAGGGTCTCCATCGATTCAAAAAACTGCACTTGGCCCTCCATTAAATAAACTATCTGGGTGGCAATGTCGTCCAGATCGTTAAGAATGTGGGAAGTAACCAGCACTAGCTTTCCGGTCTGCACACTACGGTTGATCTTACTCTTCAGGCACTCATTGGATGGCGGATCCAGGGCGGCGGTAGGTTCATCCAGAATGATGATGGGTGGATCAAATAAAAAGGCCAAAGCAGCACTTACCTGCTGCCGCATCCCCCCCGATAGCGAACCCAATGATTTGTGACGTATTTGCTCAATGCCAAATTCTTCGTACAGCTCACTATCGTAATTACTTACATCCGCTCGCAACTGCTTGATCATAGTGAATAAATCTGCTACCCGCAGATGCTCAGGAAAGCGGCTTAACTGGGGCATATAGCCAATGTCGCTGCGGTACTGATAGCCCGTTTGAGTGTTGTTCCCATTCACGGTAATAGCCCCCTCATCGGGTAGTACTAATCCCAAAATTGACTATAAGAGGGTGGTATTGCCCGAACCGTTCGGCCCGATCATCGCTACGGATTGACCGG
>CAKZYJ010000337.1 GCA_937884755.1 uncultured Flammeovirgaceae bacterium | reverse complement strand
CCTCCCCCCCCCCCCCCCTCCCTCCCCCCCCCCCCCCCCCCCCCCCCCCCCCCCCGCCCCCCCCCCCCCCCCCTCACCCAGTATTTCTTCCAACACCCATTTTCCTCTTAGCACCGGACTGGTTCTCAGCGGCAAAGAAGTTGAAGCTAGTACACTGCCCATGCTCAATACTCCCCCGCGTCGTCGGTCATTCAAGGTGACTGGCCTTAGCTCCGAACCTTGTACTCCGCTAACGCCGTAGTGTTGGGCTAGTTCTTCGTTTAAGATGGCGTAATCACTATCCAGTAAGTCTAGAAAGCTCTGGGATTGGGTAAGAGCATGGTGAAAGAACTCAACCGTTTCTTGATACATTGCCTGTCGTAGGGTGGGAGTGAATTCGGGGAAACGTTCGGGATCAACTGGGCTTTGTTCCTTCAAGCGGGAGATTCCGAACCACTGGGTGGAAAAGCTTTCGGAAAATCGCTTAGCCTTAGGGTCAGCCAACATTCGGGTTACCTGCTGTCGCATTACTAGACTATCATGCAGATTACCTTGGTAAGCAGCTTGAAATAGTTCTTCATCAGGCAAACTCGACCAGAGAAAATATGATAATCGAGTAGCTAACTCAAATCCACTGAGTGGATAAGGAACTTCGGTAGGTTGCTCATCCTCAATTTTATATAGGAAGTGAGGAGAAACGAGAATAGCTTTGTAGGTTTCCTTTAGAGCGATTCCAAAAGCTTTAGCATCCTGGGTATTAGCGTAAACTTTCCGGAAAATTGATCGAAGGTGGTTTTTCTCATCAGTGGTTAGAAATCGACGGTAGGCCCGACTTGCAAAAGGAAAGATGTTTTGTTCGGCTACATTTGTTACTTTATCCAGTGGATCATAGTTCCGATTAAATAGTTGAGCAAACCAATTACCAATTTTGGTCCAAACGTTAGTGCGGTAGCTGTAGGGAGCAACTTGCTGCCATAACCCAGTATCAGCATAAAGTGAGTCAACAATTTGAGTAGCAGCTTCGTAGTAACGTTCTAGCTTAAGCGGGGTGAGAAACAGCGTACGCGCGTAGTTATCAAAACCACGCCCACCGGAACCATCGGCCGGAAAAAAGCCAGCAGCATCAAAGTCTACCCCGGTCAGATCTAGAATAGTGTAGTGATATTCAGTATGGCTCAAGCGGCGGATGACCACACGGCCGGGATTATTCTCTTTTAGCGAAGCTATAAGTATCTCGTTGATACCGTCGGCGAGTATCTCTTTTTCTTCAGGAGTTAATGAGGGCTTATCGGAAGGGGGCATTTGACCCGCTTGCACCTGCTTCACTACGTTTAGCCATATTTCACCGTCCTTTACCAAGTGTCCGGAGCTTTCGTACTTTTCCAGATTGATGCCTCCCGCTACCTTTCCTACGTTGTGGCAGGAAAAACAATGTTTGTCCAGTACTGGGCGTATCTGATCCTCGAAGGAAAAGGATTGCTCCTGAGCAATTGCCGAAAAATGGAAGCAAAATACCAGACTAAGACAAATACTAAAAAGTTGCGACATGGGGTAAAAAGATAGCAAATAGCCCAGGTTTTCGCAAACTATACCAACATTTAGTGATAAGGATGATTGATGTACCCAGGCTTACCTGATTTAGTAAGCAACAGCTAAAAGATTAATAAGTCACTTTCTTGCCATCCTAGCTTAATGTGATTTTCCGCTGGCTTTTCTGAAAAATGTATTCCTAGCGTCTGATCTCCTACAGCCACTTCAGCATGGTAATACTGCCCCATAAAAGTGGTCTGGGTCACCAATGCATTCAGGTTGTAGTCCGAAGGTTGATTGGAGGAAAAATGATGACTTCTTAAGTAGTAGCGATTGGTGGGCACAGGTGCGAACCCAAACTGTTCTAACAAAATAGCTGACATCTCCACCAGGGTATCGAACAAGCTAGCCACGTAGGGAGTAGCGGGCTGTTGGTAAAGTATCTCGGGTGAAGCCTGTTGTAATAATTGTCCGTCCTTCAGGATCATAACCTCATCGGCAATTGCCATCGCGTCTTCCGCATTGTGGGTAATAAAAACCGAACACACTCCGGTTTGTTGAAGAATCCTGAATATCTCAGTGCGTAAGTCAATCCGCAAGCTGCTGTCTAGGTTACTAAACGGTTCGTCAAGCAAGATTAGAGGAGGCTTCAGAGCCAACGCACGCGCTAGCGCCACCCGTTGCTGTTGTCCACCCGAAAGTTCGTGGGGATAGCGGTTCCCGTATCCTTCCAAATTGACCAAACGCAGCATTTCGTCGACCACTTCCGTTTTGTTTGGTAAATCAGAGATGCCGTACCCAACGTTTTTAGTAATGTTTAAGTGAGGAAATAAGGCGTAGTTTTGAAATACAAATCCAATCGACCGTTTTTCGGCAGGTAAATGTTGAGAGTCCGAACTAATGAGCTTACCGTTAAGATAGATTTTTCCCTGATCGGGACTTTCCAATCCGGCAATGAGGCGCGCTAAAGTGGTCTTTCCACTTCCACTTTCCCCAAGAATAGCATACACCTTGCCCGCCTTTAGTTGTAAAGAAACATCAATGAGTGCTTTTACTTTTCCCCGATCGTACTGCTTGGATAGCTTGTTTATCGTCAATAACATTTCGTTAGTTGAAAGTTGATGATAGATAAAGAGCTTGGGGCTGGGAGCAGGGAGTACGTATATCTAACTCCCGGCCCCCGGCTCCCTGCGTAATATACTAGTGGTAAGCAACAATAATAATCAATCTTTCCTTATTAGTCGATTTAGAAAAATGACGGGGAACACTCCGGTAAATACAATCATCAGCGATGGCCAGGCGGCCTCGATGATGCGCTCGTCGCTGGCGTATTGATACGCCTCAATAGCTAGAGTCTGCACATCGTAGGGCTTAAGAATGAGAGTGAGCGGTAGCTCCTTCATTACATCGATGAATACCAAAATGAAGGCACCCAGTAGTGCTGACCGTAGCAGGGGAAGCTCAACTTTCCAGAGGGTGCGGAAAACTCCTTTCCCCAACGACTGAGAAGCTTCCAGTAAAGATTGCTGAACGTTCTGTTTCCCGGCGGAGAGCGGATTATAGGCTACAGCCAGAAAGCGTACCACGTAGGCATAAATTAACGCTGTGGCCGTTCCCGTCAGGAATAATCCAATTTCAAGTGAGAACAGTTGACGATTCATGCGAATTAGCCATTTGTCGACAAAGAGACTGGGCATGTATACTCCAACGGCAATGACTGCTCCCGGAATCGCATAGCCCAAAATACCAAATTTAGATATCTGACTCACCCACCCCAGCGGGTTCCAGTGACCGGCTATTAGGAGGGCTAGAGCAGCCAGGACACAAAACCCGGCGGCTAATGCTGCAATACTCAGGCTCTGCATGATAACCCGGTTCAAATCTATCCAACTGATTTCACTGAAGTTTAGCACGGCCCAATACATCAGCTGAGCCACAGGTACTAAAAATCCCAGAAGCACCGGGAGGGCCACAATAGCCGTAATCAACCCGCGTTTTGCCCTGCGGGGCTTCAATCGCTGGAGTTGTTTTCCGCTCTTGGTATCAACAACAAATCGCTTTCTTCGTCGATGAGCTTGCTCGATGAGAATCAGGGAGAAAATAATGACCAGCAGTAATGCTGCCAAATAGACCGCGGTTTCGGGTTCTTTATACCCGAACCAGGATTTGAAAATGCCGGTGGTAAAGGTGTTGACCCCGTAGTATTTGGCTGCCCCGTAATCGTTCAGTACCTCCATAATCACCAGGATAACTCCACCTGCAATGGCCGGTCGGGCGATAGGCAAGATCAACTTAAAAAAGCCGTAGGTTTCATTCTTGCCCAGTACTTGGGAGGCTTCGATCAGGTGCTGGGACTGTTGTTGAAAAAACGCGCGACAGGCTACGTATACGTAGGGATAAAGTGATACGCTCAACACAAAGGAAAGCCCGTGGATATTCATCACATCAATTTTATCTAGGTTCAGTGAGAGGCCGTGCAGTAGCATGATCCAGGGGCCTCCGTAATCGAAAACTCCCGCGTAGGCGTAGGCTGTAATGTAAGAAGGAATAGCCAGCGGTAAAATGAGCAACCATTCCAGCGGCTTGCGTCCGGGAAATTCGTAGCGAGTGCTCAACCAGGCACTGCTTACTCCCAAAAAAATGGTGAGAATACTACTGACTAAGGCGATATAAAGCGAATTCTGCACGTACTTGGGCAGCAGGTATTGGGCGATAGCTTCCCACGACTCTCCCGGACCCGCGAAGAGCTTGAAAAAGATAAAAATCGGCGGAATGCCAATCAGCAGCGTGATAACCAGAGCGGAGGCCGACCAGCGGTTAAAGTCTCTCCGGTTTCTTAGCAGAAATTTCCTAAATCGATTTTGCAAGGAGCATAGAAACTTAAATGTACTCGATGTTCATAGCTTTTCGGAGTCCGAAGACCGGAAACTGGAGACCGGATCGGGTGTAGCAGCTTCATTAAAAAAGCAACTCAAGGCGTAAGCAGCTAGGGTAAGCATGGATGTCCTTCCTGTTTGTTTTCTCGTTTCCTATCTCCGGTTTCCGGACTCCGTCTTCGATTAAGGCCAGCCCGCGGCATCAAAAATTAAGTTAGAAAGTTTGTTGTACTCTCCGAGCATGAACTAAGTAAAGTTGTCCTCCTTGAATTCCCCACTGGATTGTAATAATTCTGCTGGGGCTACTTCTGGGTGAACAGGATATTCGTAGTTAGCTTGAGCAAAAACTTGCTGAGCCGGTATCGAAGCCAGAAACTCAATAAATTTTATTGCATTTTCTTTGTGAGGAGCGTATTTGGCTACTCCGGCCCCACTGATGTTGACATGCGTACCTCGGCTCTCTTGATTTGGATAGAAAATACCTACTGCCTGGCCTGCCTCCACTTCTACCGGATCGGCTGAGTTGAGCATTCTTCCTACGTAGTAGGTGTTTACCACGGTTAGGTCACCTTCTCCGGCTGCCACGGCTTTCACCTGATCCCGATCATTACCTTTGGGTTGGCGCGCCATATTTTCTACCATCTCCGTTACCCACTCCCGGGCGGCCTCTTCCCCGTTGTTCGCTATGATTGATGCTAGTAAGGATTGGTTATAGATATTAGATGAAGAACGAATCAATACTTTATCCTGCCACTGATCGTCGGTGAGGGCTTCATAACTGGACAACTGCTCGGGTTGCACCCGATCTTTAGCGTAAACAATTACCCGAGCTCGTTTGGTGAGGGCAAACCAGTGTCGGTCAGTGTCGATCAGGTGGGCCGGAATGGTTTTCTCCAAAAACTCCGACTCAGCCGCCTGAAGTAGTCCTTGGTTCTTTGCTCGAGCCAGGCGTCCGGCATCGACGGTAATCAGTACATCGGCTGGCGAGGCCTCTCCCTCGGCCGCCATTTTCTGGATCAGCTCGTCCGCGTTGGCGTTAACTACGTTCACCGTTATGCCGGTTTCCTGTTCAAACTGATTGAATAGTTGTTCGTCAACGTCGTAGTGCCGATGGGTGTAGACATTGACGACGTTTTCTTCACTGTCTGCGGTCTGCTCACCGGTTTCGTCCGGAGCGGAGCCACAAGCCAGCAAAACTCCCGTAAGCAATATGATAAATAGCGTTTTTCTCATTGGTTTAGCGTTTTGACCATTATTCTACAAAATTGTTCAAATAATTAAGCCCACTCTATCCGGTGTTCTCTATGATTTCTTTTATTATTTTACTGATGGAAATCCTGTTAGCTCGGCAACCTATTTCTACCTCTATTCCCTTCCTATGTATATTTAGCACTATTTAATGACTATTCTACAATCCAGGATCGCTTTACCCAGTTCTCCTCCAGGGTCAGCAAGTTCAGTTGATTGTCGACGAATAACCGACTCGGCTTGCCGTTCAGGGTCACGTAGACTTCGGCTCGAACTTCGGGGTTACGCACACCCTTCTTTTGAAAATGCTCTCCGAGAAAGTGCGCGTACTGCAGGATCATATCGGGCTGCATAGCCATCTGCTTTTCCTGGTGGGCATTTAGAAAGTCACTATTGATCACGACTCCCTCTCTCCCTGTCTGGCCGTCCCGGACAAAGAAAGTGGCACTTCCGGCTTTTTCCATCAGCATCACCCGCCAGCTAAAGCGATACCCCTCCTCTGACCAGAATACGTTGCTGTCGTACAGTAAATACCGCCAAGGAAATAGGAGCTGAAAAAGAAAGAAAACGCTAAGAAATCCTAGCAGTACCTTTTCTCGGGTTTTGCCTGTTTGGTAAGCCAATGTATCGCTATCTGTCTCTTCTGATAATTTATTGTTTGATGATTGATTACTAATGATTGATGAATAATAACTTACGTATTTTTTGTTGAATAAACTGGCAACGCTGGTCAGTATTCCTCGATGCCAGTCTTCAGAGAAAAAGACCAGTACCATCGCTATCATCACCAGAGGAAATACCCCAATTTGAAATAACAGTCCGGTGAAGGTATGAAAGGCCACCACAGCCAGAAAGGCCGCTATGCGGGTAGGGCGGTGTATCAGGAAGAAAACGATGGTAGTGTCGAATAGCATGCCCAACCAAGAAAAAACATAGGCCGTGGCGGGTATTGTCAACCAGGAACCGATGAGTGGGAGGGTGTCGTGGGCGGGTAACCATATCTTCAGCGGGAGGGCCTCTAACAGCCAGGTTTCATTCATCTTTGCTAGCCCGGCGTAGAGGTAGACAATAGCGACCATTAGTTTTAAGCAGTTGATCGTCCAGGCGGACACCTGTTGGCAGAAACGCACCCGACTTGAGCTGACATCCAACGACATCGCTCGATGGGCCGGTAAGAAGATAAATAACATACTTACCAGGCTGACGAAATAGTAGTGATTGAGGTAGTAAGTCAGGTCAATGAGTTCGGTGTAGGTAAAGGTGAGAAACAGCACCATCGCGCTCAGGCGATAGCGATACCCCAGCATAAAGGCTAGAGCCGCCGCGAAAAGCAGAAAATGCACTGCGTACAGACCCTCGAGATTGAGTGGAGCTACCCACTCGAAGCCATAATATTTAAAGTGAAAAATCGGATTTACGTAGTGGTCTTCAATCCAGCCCAGAGCCACAAAGCGCGCAGTACTGAACATTATGAGCAGTCCAAATAAGATACGCAAGGTCACCAAAGGGTAGATAGAAACTGGCTGGCTGATAATCCGGTACGACCATCGCCTCAACCTATTTTTTACCTTCCTAGAACCAAGTGCTATTGACATGTTATCGTTAGGGTTCACGCTCATTAGTCGCCGTCGCCTGAACTAAACGTAATGGCTAAACTCAGCAGGCTACTGGAATCTCCCTTTAAGTAGCGTGTCAGTTGCTGCATTGCCTGATGTAACTCCGCCATTTCGGGGTTATTTGCTAGAGCCAGTTCACCTAACCCTTGCTCCTTCGGAATGCGCTCAATAATACTATTAATCTCATCAAATTGCTGCTGAATGGTTGTCACCAATTCTTCCCCGCCTTCAATAGACAGCAAGTATTCGTTCCACCCCAGGCCGTCTTCACCACTACCGTTGCGTCCGTGCCAGAGATCGACAATAGTAGCGTAATTAAGTAGTAAGTAGTCCAGGGATTTTTGACTAAAGCGGGCCTCCGCCAAGGTGGGTTGAGGGCCTGATTGCCCGGCGATGAGCCCCATTGGTACACCTAGTTTGGCATCGCGGAGGGTTTCAAAATTCCGGACGGTCTCGTTAAACATTTGGGTAGTCGAGCTCTTGGCATCCGTGCCGTCGTTGGCCACGAACTCGGCCGCGTAATCTCCCTGCCAGGCCTGGCTAAAACTAGCTAGTTGTTCCACCAGCCTGTCCACCGTCTTCTGAAGATAGGTAGCCCGATTCTCCTCGAGCCGATTGAGAGCGCTGTCGGCATCATCTGTAGCAAAAAGTAAATATTCGACCGTGAGCAGTCCCCGGGTATTGCGCTTAGAATCGTTAAAGCTGGGATCGGTTGCCTCAATTTTCTCTTTAATACCCTCTACATCGATAGGCCATAGAGCTACCTCTTCTAGTAACGTACGCCTTCGTCCTTCCGTACCTCCCGGACCAAAGTTGAGCATACACACTTTAATCCAGGCGCGGTAGGTTTCATCCCACTGGGTTTGGGCTTCTTGTAAATGCTCCACGGTTTTCTGACCAACGAGAGTATCTATGGTACTCTGTAACTGCATTGCTTCCCCCAGCAAGGCTTCCGCCTCAGGCTGAATAATATTGTGGGCATAATTCTCCAGAAAAGCCTGTCTATCGAAGGTATCTGATGGCTTCTCTTCTCCCGATCCACAGGCCGTGCATAGTAGCAGAATGATGGCTAGTAGTTGGTTGAAGCCAGGTGCGGGGAGCTGGGTGCGAGGCGAGAAGTTTATCGTTCCCGGCTCCTTGCTCCCAGCCCCCGGCTTGTTATTTCTATTTTTCCCCCAGAACGAGTCTAGGGTAAGCTTATTCATATATCGCATCTCATATCTCATATTTTCTACAGGCTCTCGACGAAGAAGATTAGCGCTTTCCGTTGTTCGGCGGTCAATTTAGTGAATTTATCTTTGGAAGTTTTCGCCTCGCCTCCGTGCCATAAAATGGCTTGCTCGGTATTTCGGGCTCGTCCGTCGTGCAAAAGTCGGGTGTGCTTGTTTACGGTTTTGATCAGTCCGATGCCCCACAGCGGAGGAGTGCGCCACTCCCTACCGTTGGCCTCAAAATCCGGGGAGTTATCGGCCAGCCCTTCTCCCATATCGTGGAGTAGCAAATCGGTGTAGCAGTATATCTTTTGATCGTTCAGAGCCGTTATCTCATCGTCACTACCGGTAGTGAAAGAAGCCGTATGGCAGGATTCGCAGCTTAGCTCATAGAAAAGTGACCGACCTTGGATGTACTCGGGTTGATCCGTGTTTCTTTTGGCAGGCACAGCTAAGGCCTTGATGTATAGCGTAATACGGTCTAACTGTCGGTCACTAACCTCTGGGCTACCTCCCTCCGGCAAGGCTACACTTTGAGCTTCCTGATAAGGGGTAAACTCATCTTCAGGGAAAAGTGAGCTGGTCAGTCCCATATCTCCGTTAAATGCCCCGGCAGTTTGCTGTAGTACCGTCGGTTGGTTAGCTTTCCACCCAAAGCGACCTAGCGTCTTTTTTTCTTCGAGTACATTCCAGACGTAATTCGCTTTGCCCGAAATACCGTCCCCATCACGGTCGTCTACGTCCTCGTTGGCGAGTATATCGGCCTCCGGGATATTCTCCAGCAAACCCAATCCGGCTACCTGCGGAGCGATCCGGGGGGATAGCTTGTATTCCTCATCTATTTCCCCGTAGGCCAGTTCGGTAAGGTGGTAGTGAGGTTGATAGAGTACGTAAGGTGTACCATCAGTATACTGTCCGTAAAGGGTATCGTACTGGATTTCTACCTGGGCATCGGGCTTCACTCTGGGTAGCGCATGATCTTGGATCTGGCTTCCGTACACTGGGTGGGGCTTCGGTGTCTCGCCTGGATTTTCTCCTACAATATTCAGACGCCAGAGAAGCCCGAACCGGGTTCCATTAGGTTCATCCGGGGGAGCACCTCTACCGTCTTTGAAGTGACAGCTACCGCACGATCGGGCGTTAAAAACCGGGCCTAAACCATCCAGTGATTCTACCGAAGCGGGAGCAGCCACCCAGTTTTCCCGAAAAAGAACATTGCCCGCCTGAAACAATCGCGACTCGTTTCTACTCAGGTTTTTCGCCTGACCGCCGAAGGCATCTTTGCTAAAATTGTAAGAAGTAAAGTTAATTCCCCCACTGAGCTCTTCAAAACGTAGATCAACACTGTAGGTGCATTGCCAGCACCATAAGACGATACTTACAAATAATACTATGTTAACCTCCCTTCTCTTCACGAAAGAAAACCTATTTTTTAAGTTCTAAGCTCGCATCGGCGAAGGCATCGCTCAAGTCTTCTAGTGCACTCACCGCATCGAGAATTTCTTCCTCATTGTGCAGTATGGCTTGGTCAAAGGGATCGGGAATGGCAGCAATGGCGGCTCGGGTTTCGCTTATCGCCGTATCTACCGTCTGCGCTTTCTCCGGGTTAATTCTTTCCACCAAAGAAGCGTAGCTCACGCCACTTACAGTAGAGCCATCTACTTTTTTGTATTCGCCCTGGTACACATTGACAATCCCGACAAAATTATTGACAATATCGGAGATGGTATTATCTGCAAAGCAGGAATGCTCATTTTCCTGATCCCGGGAGTCGACCGCTACAAACATACGTTCGCCGGAGAGCTCTCCCTTACTGAATTCGCCTAGGGCGGTAAAAATTTTAGTGATAACATCGTCTTTAGGCAGTGCCAGAAAAGAGACTCGATAGGCTCCTCCTTCTTCCCACTCTTGCTTGACGGCATCTAGATGATCGAGCAGCAGATCAGCCGTTAATTTTAAGTATTGTCCTCGGCGCTCTGGGTAACTTGCTGTACCATCCACCACGTAATCGGTGTAGGGGCGTTGACCCGCTTGGTCTTCGTAAAAATCCTGCCCCCACAGCAGGAACTCAATAGCGTGGTAGCCGGTGAAGATACTCTCCTCGGAAAAAGACTCGTTGAGTTCCTCGAGCAATGCTTTGGTAATATCCGGATACTCCTCAGGGTTGTTAATCAAGCCGGCCGTAGAATCGCCCTGTACGTAATCGATATAGTTCTCATCCATCGGCCATGCGTTGATGAGGCCCTCCGGACCATCCTCATCATCAATCGGCCCGCCGTAAAAGCGATAGGCTTCGGTCTGCCCGTAGGGAATCCGGGCTTTCAGCCATTGTTCCTTACACGCCTCAAATTCCTTCACAGTGGGGTTAGCCACAAAGGCATCGATCTGTTCTTTCAACTTGACGGTTTCGTCGTAGCTGTCCTGATAGCTAGCCACTACAATATTGGCGTAGTTTTCGGCGGCGGCCGCAAAATCATTTTCGGTTACTTCGTTGCTTCCTGAACAAGAAGGTAGTAGTGAGATGGTGCCCACTGAGCAAATGACAATGACTACTTTTAGGATAGGGATTTTCATAGTAGGGACTTTCATAGATTGTGACGGTTTGTAGATATACGATCATGGGTTAATGGGCAACCCGCAAGCTTTAACCATAATTTAGAATTTGTCTAAATTGACAAACGCACTGATCAAGTAAGCAGTTTCCTTTTCACGCTTATTTTTCGTGCGCTTTCCCTAAAATTCGATATTTGATTTGGTTTTATGATTTTCTTTTAGAGGCCTTTAAAAGAAAAAAGTAGAGGGTTAGCGGCTTCCCTTGAATAGACTCATACCCGGTTTTTAGCCTTCTTGCTATTTGTAGAGCTGTTTGATTTTCTTCCGCAGTGCATCCGTTTGTTTGATGGCCCGGAGCAGAATACGGTGCTTATGGTCAGGATCTTGTCGGAGGCAGTGATTCAGTTCCCAGTAGTAGCGGTCTAAGTTCTGTTGGTTCTCTGTAGGTGATTTCCCGACCTTGTGCCGGGATCTAGTAGTAGGCTGCTTCATAGAGAGAGTGATTTAGTCAGTGGAAGATGGAGTCTTTATTTTGGGGCGGACACGCATAGGTTTTGGCTGATGTGAATGCTTTCCGGCCGAGTGAGCGGTAGTTTGGCTGTGAGGCTTCTTTCTTTTTTTCCTTCGTCGCCCCCACCAGATGAGGAAGCCAGTGACGGGAAGGCTGGCCGAAAATAGGCTTACAAAAAAGGCAATGGTCTTGCCGACAATCCCTCCAACCGCACCCGTATGGATATCAAAATTGTAGTCTCTGACTTTTTCTCCATTGGTTTTATCTTCCCAACGGTCAACGGCAATCATGTCACCTGTATATTGATCGAATCTTAAATGAAGATTTTTTGTCCGGTCATAGCTATTAGCGCGTGCTCTTATAGTACCCAATGAATCTGAGGGAAGAAAAATATTGTACATTCTGGCTTCGGGAAGTTGAGCTCGCATTTGTTTATATATTATATCCAATACATTTTGCGAACCTACTATGGTGGTATCAGACTGGTATATAATTCTTTCCTTTTTTTCCAAAGCACCTCCATTAGCTAACCATTGTATGCTATTATTAACCCACTTAAAAGACCAGATTAATCCAGTTAATGCTATAATTAAAGCCAAGAACATTATATAAAATCCGACTATGTTGTGTAGGTCGTAATTTTTACGCTTCCACCTGGTAGTAGATTTCCAGCGAAACCAAGTATTTACTTTCAACTCCTTTTTATTTCTCGGCCACCAGAGTATTAATCCTGAAATTAGTAAGATGATAAAAAGAACCGTGGACCAAGCAACGATTGTAGTTCCTATTTCAAGTTCCAATAACAAGGAAACATGAAGCATGGTAATAACATAAAAAGCCTCAAGTCTTTCATCATTGAAGCCCAAAATTTCACCACTGTAAGGGTTGATGTAGACGAACTTGTAGTACGTTATTTTATCCCAATACCATATTCCGTCAGAATTTCGATGTTGGTATCGACCAAATGCATAACTGTTATCGTTACCATTCCCCAAAAACATTTCTTTAATGGGGATTTCTTTTCCTAGTGCATTTTGTGCAATCTCAAAGGTTTGGGATAACGGTAAGGGTTTCATTCCGTCCTGAAACTCCACATTCAATCTATGGGCATATACAATGGACTTTATCTCCTCCTCAAAGGCCAAACAACATCCCGTCATTCCAATAACAAACACCACCAGCCCGGACAAAAGCCCGAGCCAGAGGTGTATTTTAGTTATAATTTTCTTGAAGGTCATTAGGGATCTTCACAATTATAATTACGCTTGGATCACAGGTAGAATTTTGAAACTACCAAAGCCTGTCAAAGACTTGGAAGCTTCCTCCACTTGGAGTAGTTGAAAGAACTGTGAAATCGTCTGTTCCATTTTGACGAAGAAGACCGCCCCCTTCGCCACCAAATGTCGCGTAATATGACACTTCTCCATCAACTATATTTAGTAGCGTTCCACCGCCATAGCCTAAATTGTTAAAGCTATCGAATGTAGTAAGATCCCCTGTTTCCAGATCAATAATAACAGTTCTTCTATTATCACCAAGGTTAGTAAATCTATCATCATAAGATGCTGCATGACTATGATCGGCTTGATCTATGTACGTACAAACCAAGTTTCCATCATAAACATAAGTTGAAATAGCATAGAATGAGATATCAATTATATCAGTTAAATCCACAAAAAAATCAGGATCGAACGTGCCGTCTGCATTTAATTTTAAAACAGAAAATCTAGGCGGTAATCCAGATGTATCAAAATATGGATCCAAAAATGAGTTCTCACCAGAAGAAGGTAGGTATAATGAACCATCTATTGGGTCTTGTAGAATCTTGTCGCCACAGTAAGTCCGTTCATCTTCAATATACTGAATAGAACCTATTTCAGGGTCAAACACTGCCATTATTGCCCCATTTGTAGAAAGTTCTGAAGAGCCACAGCAATTATCAGGAGTCCTCTTTACGATATTCATCAAAATTTTTCCATCTGAAGTGACAAACCGAAAAGTCTGTGTATACCATTGCAAATTATCGTTACCCACGTCAGGTAATGAAGGAATATTGAATACTTGATTTATCTCCATGGAGGTAGGGTTCCACTCCACAATGAGCTGCTCTTCTAATTGAATAGTAAAGGCTCTAGTTTCAGAGAAAAATATTGGACGTTCCACAAAACCAGATACACCTGAACCACCAAGGCTTAATACTCCACTCACAGATAGTTCCAAGGTTGTTCTATCCACATCCCATTTCGTCATAGTTGCTGCATTTTCATTCCAAGTATATGGGTGACCATTGTATGAATAAAGCCGAACATTGAGACCTACCTCAACAACCTGTGAGATATCTACTTGAGAAGGAACTTCTTCAGCAGCAGCCATATAATACACCCTGCCTTGTGGTGTTGGGAGTCGGAAACCATAAATCCATGCTGATTCTACTTCTTCTGGTTCCTCTGGCTCAGGAGTTACATTGTTATTGTCATCATCGTCACCGCAAGAGGAAATTCCCACGGAGACCATTCCTATCAAGAGCATCGTTATCCATGTCCATCTTTTTGTTGTTTTTCTAGATTTTAAAATTCTCATTTTTTCTTACTTTGTATTTAACAGTTATTTAATTGTTGCCCGCTTTGATGGAAGTATGTCCTCTCACGACATATTTCCTAGCGGGTTTTTTACCATACTGGCTATGTGTTTATCATTATTCTTGTATTCATATTTTCTTGGTTTAAAATTGGTAATTTGGTTGGTGAGCTCTCGGCCTTCTGCCGGGAGCCATGATGCTTGAATAAGGATGTGTGTTTTCATTTGACATTATTTTCATAGATTAAAATTGAATGGTTGACTTGATGTAAAAGGCTCGTCCTGGTCGTTGTACCCCGAAAAAGTCGAAGACTTTAGCATTAGTCAGATTTTGTACTTCCAGCGTTAGGGCATTTTGTATTTTCCTGATGTTCATGCGGTGAGTTAACCCAGCCACATGTATGGTTTGGTTAGGCACTTCCAGTTTGGTTTGTCGTAAGCCGGAACTTTCCCAGCCGATGAAAAAGGATTGAACGAAACGTGCATTCCAAAAGAAAGACAGGTCATCGTTTTTCTTTAGCACATCCCGTAGGTTGTATTCTGCTGCTGCATTGACAAAAAAGTAAGGCGTATTTGGAAGGCGATCTCCCCTAAAGCTCTCAAAGGGTCCTGTTGGCGAGGTATTTAAATATCGCTGATAGGTGGAGTTAGCTGAAACAGTCAATCCATCCATAAGGTCTTTCCATCGACCACTGAGTTCCAGTCCTTGAGAAGTGGCACTCCATACGTTTTGAAAAGAACCGAACTCATCATTAGCATCTAAGAGTAAAAAGATCAGATCGTTGATCTTACGCAAAAAGAAGTTGCCTTGTAGTTGCCATTCGGTAGCGGATTTTTCCTTGTTTCCATAACCCCATTGCAGATTCACATTATGGCTACTTTCGGGCCGTAATTCCAGATTTTCACTGATTAATTGTCCATCACCAAAAATTTCATTTTGCCGGGGTAAGCGGTAGGCAAACTCATAGCTAAGCTTGGTCGAGAAACGGGATGACCAATTATACCTTAATCCATTTCCCGCTCCGAAATTACTAACCTTCCGTTCGTCTATTTGAATACCTTCTAAACCCTGAGCTATTGATTCAATCCGTATATTTTGACGGTAATTTTTTACAAAGGCAATGTTCTGCAATCGCTTGTCCAGCAGTTCGGCTGTGTACTCCAGTCCACTTACTACATCCCTTAAATATCTCTCGTCCAAAGCGTCATCAAATTCACCTTCTACTAAAAGATCGTCTCCGGTACGGTAGGAGTAAGTAGGCGCTATAGATAGTTTGATGGAATGCTGATCAGAAATAATATAAGTCAGTTGCTGGCGGGCAAAGGCACTTTCGCTAATCGTTATCAAGTGGTCTGCCTCACCAAATTCTCCCGGCTCATTATTTACGCGGATAACCTCGCCTAACCAGTTATACAGATTCCTGGTGGTATCAATGGATGCTCGTTCGTTGTAGTTATATCCAGCTTTCAGGTCAAGTTCCCACCTTGATCCCGGATTAACGTTGTAGTGAAAATTGAGCCCTTCAGAAAAAGTGGTAAATATGACTTCGCCAAAAGGATTACCGAATACAATGTTATCAAACCCTAATTGAGGTAAATCAATTAAACCAGGCAACTGACTGTTTTGAACTTCTTTATGGTAGTTGCCAAGGTAACCTTCAAGGCTGAGCTCGTTCGCCCATTTTCTACTTCTGATCCCAATTTTTAAGTTACTCCCATAGGCTCTATACGCATCATGAAAGCGCCTTGCCTCCACAGGAATCGCTCTTCCGGTTATCGTTCCATCGGCATTTCTTTCATCTACTTTTGCGTCTATCTTGTAATCGTTATCCGAATAATCGTAAAAACCTCCTGCCACTATAAAAAGCCCGGTCTTATCATTGGCGTAATTGATATTGGCTGTCACCCGGTGGGTATTGAATGAGCCGAACTGGTAAGAAGCCGACCCGGCCAGTCCATCATAAATTTCTGGAGGAACAAGATTTACAGCCCCACCCAGGGCATCCGCCCCGAACTGGATAGGCACGACGCCCTTATAGATTTCCACTCGGTCGATCATATTGACGGGTACATTAGCGATACCAAAGCTGTAAGGGGTGTAGTTGAGCGGAATACCGTCGTAGAAAAAGCGCACCTGATCGCCGGACAGTCCATTAAGCGAAAAACGAGTGTTGGAGCCCAGTCCTCCGGCTCGCTGTACGTTCACTCCCTCAGTGCGAGCCATTACCTCGCCCAGGTCGGCAGCTTTGAGCTTCACCTGCTGGGTCTCAATTACCTGCACCGCTTGAGCCGATAATCGTAAGGTCTGGACTTCCGATTCGGTCTCTATCACTACCTCGTCCATCTGGGTAGTACTCTCCCGAAGGGTGAAGGATCGCTGGATGTTCTCTCCGGCTCGGATGGTCAATTCAAACTCCTGCTTTTCCCAGCCTATCCCCGATATTTCAACAGTATAGGTAGCAGGTGAAATATCCTTAATGGTAAACTTACCTTGTCTGTCGGTGAACGCCCCCTTGGGCTGGTCCTTAAGCCGTATATTGATACCGGGTAGGGGTTCACCCTGCTCATCGGTAATACTACCGTTCAACGACCCCATTTGCTGAGCCAAGACTACCGACGAAATAATAGATAAGGCCATGGTAATAACGCATTTAGTCATCTAACCGTAGGGCTGAGAAGCCACCTTCTAATTCTGCATGCGCATTATAGGAATCTGCCAGTTCGCTCTCTTCCGTTAGGATCGGTTCTTGATCTGAACCGGTGAGGTAATACGTTTGGAAGGGTTTCAGCGTAAATTCTCGTTCACCGCACACAATGTGTTTGGGTTGGCCAGCCCCATTGTACAGCCTTAATGACCCATTAAACTCAACCCGGTAACGAGAGCCATCCATTTTACCGTAAGCACTATCGCCTCCATAGATATGTAACACATCAGTGAGTTGCTTAGCTTTCTTTATTGTGTCAGCACTGGCACTCGGTAATGCTGAGAAGTAGCCGATAAAGAATGATCCGATGAGCATACAAGCCACTGCAGCGTAGCGTATTACCCTTTTATACAGTGGGACTACTCTTTTACCCTTGCTAATTGGGGGCTTTTGACTTTTTAAGCTTGGCAGCTCCTGGGTTACCTTAGACCAGATTCGTTCTTTGTTCACTTCCTCACTGCTGAATACCGCAAGACCAGTCTCCAAAGTCTCATCCATTTCAAACCATTCCTCCACTGCTTTTCTCTCCTCTTCGGTACACAAGCCCCTACCGTGCTTTTTTAAAAGTTTTTTGGTTATTCTCATGATAAATTCTAGTTAAGAATTAGGTATCAAGTAATTCGTATGCCGTTAAGCAGCCCCTCTATTAATATCGTCGGGTAACTTTATCGCATGGGTACCTCAGAAAGTGAAAAAAATTAAGCAACATGATGTCTTGAATGCTTATAAGATGAGTAAGTGACTGATTATCAGTGCAATAAATTTATGATTTTTTTTGAGAGAATAAGTTGTTTGGGCTAGAGGCCGAAGTTCGGAAACGGGAAACCGGAGGCTAGAATTGGGAGTGGCTGTTTGTAGTATAGAGAGCTAGTGGGGCCGCTCAGCAGTCCGAACCTTGCCTTTCAGGACTTTGGTTTCCTGACTCCCGACGTTTTTCACGTTAGGTGCCAGTAGATCGCTTAGGTACTGGATAATCGGTGAGATTTTCGCGGAGATAACTAAGTGCTTTGGCAATGTGTTTTTTTACCGCGTTATCCGATATGGAAAGACGGTGAGCAATTTCTTTATTTGCTAGTCCTTTTTCTCTGCTTAATTGGAACACCTGCTTGCAACGAGGTGGTAGTTGGTTAACATAAAGCCTCACATGCTCGGTCAATTCCCCAAAATACAGTTCCTTCTCGAGAGTGTATTCAGCAGGATGAAATACTCGAGCTTTTTCAGACAAATAGCTATCCAATTGCTCTTGGCTTCTCAGGTAATCATAGACTTTATACTTAGCGGCTTTAGCTAGGTAACGCCGCCAAGAATCCGCTTTCCAGGTCTCCTGATGTAAAACTTCTCTGCGCTCCCAGAGCGATATGAATATTTTGGATGTGATGTCTTCGCTAAGATGTTCATCTCCTAAGTAACGATGGCATACTGAGTAGACATACTCGACATAATTCTCATACAAGGTACTGAAACCTGATTCAGTTCGTATATCTAGCCCCTCCTTCTTGAAGATTTTCATGGTTCTCAGTTTGGTGGTCAGTAGTATCAATCAGATATTCTACCTAATCGTTGAATAATTGCTCAAACCATTTGGTAAATCTAATACGAGGGGTAGTACTTTTTTTCTTTTTTAGGGACAATGACATGGTAAGTAGGTTAGTGTTACAGCTAAATAAGACTAATAACTAGTTTTATTTAGATTAGTTATAGATAACCTAACTATTTAGGTAATTGATGTTTTGAGTTTTTGTCCTGCGGCGAACCGTCTGGTTTTTGTTTACCAAACTGAAGTGATGCTTCTTACCTGTTTTCAGATCATTGCGGGACATACCAGTTCATTTTCTTTAGAATGAGGCTTTTTACTCAATAAAATCGCCCATAATCATAACGCTTTCGGGGTCATTCACTTCTCAGATAAAAGGTTTGATGCTTTTTAGTGGCCGCTGTGCAGTAAGTCATCGGTGCAGATTCACTCTGCTAACTATAGAGCAAGCGGGTAACTTGATTATGGCTTATCACTCCATTACCGACTGCTGAAAGCCCAGTGGCGGATACTTCACCTAGATAATCTACGTACAAGTCAAATAAAGCTTTTTGTTCTATACCTCAATTTACTACTTTCAATGTGTAACATCAGTTAGATAAATTCTAAACAAAAAGTACCTTTGAGAAGCTTAACTATCTGAACCTACTATTTTTCGATCTACACCACAGCTTTATGAAAAC
>CAKZYJ010000336.1 GCA_937884755.1 uncultured Flammeovirgaceae bacterium | reverse complement strand
AAGGACTATTCGGTCAGAAGCCATTTGTGGTATATGCTTCCGATCAGGTGCATAGCTGCGTTGATAAAAGTGTACAAATCCTGGGTATTGGCCTCAAACACTTGCGAAAAATATCTACCAACGATCAGTTTAAAATTGACACCCAAGCCTTAGAGGTACAAATCAATCAGGATCTGAAGGATGACCTTACTCCTTTTTGTCTGATTGGCACGGCAGGTACGGTCAACACTGGGGCGATTGATGATCTAGATGAATTAGCCAAGATAGCTAAACGATACCAAATGTGGTTTCACGTAGATGGTGCCTACGGTGCATTAGCATCTGCACTGGATTCTACGAAAGAGAGCTACCGGGGTATGGCCAAAGCCGACTCTATCGCCCTAGATTTTCATAAGTGGTTATACCAACCCTTCGAGGCGGGTTGCACCCTGGTACGAGACTGGTCGTTGTTGAAAAAAACCTACTTCAATCGGGCAGAATACCTAGACACATCATTACAGAAAGATCAAAACCGATTAGAGTTTAACGAACATTACTTTCAACTTTCTCGCAACGCCAAAGCCTTTAAAGTTTGGATGAGCATTAAATCGTATGGCTTCGATAAGATCAAAACGATGATTCAGAAGGACATTGACCTAACAAATTATCTAATTGAACAGCTAGAGAGATCATCAGATTTTGAGGTAAAAGCCTTCGGGTTAGCCGTAGCCTGCTTCCGCTACGTAGGCGATTGTCAATCGGAAGAGGAGATTGCGGCAATCAACCAGCAGTTAATTCCTGCTTTGGAGAAGGATGGAAGGGTATTTATTACCAGTACTAAATTGAAGGGTAAACTAGTCCTCCGAGCTTGCTTCATTAATCACCGCAAGACCATTGAAACTACCGATTACCTACTTTCAGTAATCAGAGAAGTTGCCGAGGAATTAACGTCAGTTAAAATTGAAAGCCAAGCAGCTGAATAATTCAAGAAATATGAATCTATTCGATAACGATATTGACGAAATCGCTAATCTACTGCCTTACGACGGCACCGTGCATTACTACGGAAAATTGCTATCAAATACCGAAGCTAATCGCTATCTAAAGCGATTGCTAGAGACAATTGCCTGGAAGCACGATGAGGCTGTGATGTTCGGCAAGCATATCGTCACCAAACGTAAAGTAGCCTGGTACGGCGATGAAGCATATAGCTATACCTATTCCAAAAAGACCAAACAGGCACTGCCTTGGACGGATGAGTTAAAAACTTTAAAAGGCTTAGTGGAACAAAAAACGGAGACCAAATTCAACTCCTGCCTACTTAACCTCTACCACAACGGCGACGAAGGCATGAGCTGGCACAGTGACGATGAGAAAGACTTAGAGGCAAATAGCGCCATTGCTTCACTCAGTTTGGGTGCTGAGCGCAAATTCTCCTTCCGCCACAAACTGTCTAAGGAAACAGTAGCCTTGATGTTAGAGCACGGCAGCTTACTGGTGATGAAAGACACCACTCAAACCCACTGGCACCATCAATTACCCAAAACCAAGAAAGTCACTAAGCCTCGGATTAACTTGACTTTTCGGAAGATGGCCAAATGATTAAACGCAATTCCCTCTACCTTCTGCCTTGTACCTTCAACCCTTAGATATTTTCAATACTACAATTAGGAAATTGTAATCTTTTTTCCTTAGTTGCAATACTACCGATAGGAAATTGCATGAAAACATATTCATTAGGTGAATTCGAAGAAATTGTATTGCTAACCGTAGGCGTACTTTACGACGAGGCTTACGGAGTAGCCATCAAGGATACCATTGAAGAACGAGCTAAACGAAAAGTAAGTGTGGGTGCATTACAGTCGGCTCTAAAGCGGCTGGAGAAAAAGGGCTATCTGGAGTCCCGCGAAGGTGAGGCCAACGCTCAGCGGGGCGGAAAACCCAAGCGCTACTACACCATTACTGCCTTCGGAAAACTAGCTCTACAACAGAACCGCGATATTCGCAATACGCTCTGGGAATCTATTCCTAAGCTGGCCCTCGACTTCAAATTCTCATGATCAAACGCTTGGCTCAACGCTTTTTTCGCTGGTTCTGCCACCCCGACTACTTCGCTGAGATTTCCGGCGATCTGGAAGAACTTTATCAACGCAATCTAAAGCAGGGCGAGAGAATAGCTAAATGGAAATACTTTTTACAGGTAGTTGTTTTGCTTCGCCTTTCTATTATCCGGCCTTTCCAACTCAAACCCGGTGCCTACCGGGTCACTAAAAGTCTGCTTATGCTTAAGTACTACTTCAAATTCGCTTTCCGCCGTATTCGGTTCAATACTTCCTTCTCGCTAATCAATATCATTGGTTTGGGTATTGGATTGGCTTCCTGTATTCTTATTTTTCAGTACCTGTCCCATGAGTGGAGCTTCGATAAATTTCATCCCGACTTTCAAAGCATTTACCGTATTAAGCACGACCGCTACCAAGAAGGAGCAGTACTAACCGAAAGTGCTACTACTTTTTCGCGGATTGCCCAGGAGCTACAGCAGACCTATCCATCGGTGGAAGCAGTATGTCGACTGCATAAAGCGGGTGGGAGTATCGCGGTTCAAGCCGGAGAAAACCTATTTTGGGAAGATCAGATTATCGGTACCGATACTACCTTTTTTAACCTCTTCAGTTTTCGCTTCCTCTACGGTACTCCAGAAACCGCACTAACCTCGCCGAACGCGGTAGTACTAACGGCTTCTACCGCCCGAATATACTTAGGCAAAACTGATCCTGTCGGTCAGGAGATTACGATAGACGGCCCCTACGGAGTTTGGGGGGAATATGGATACGAGAGTCGAGGCACTTATATCGTAGCCGGAGTAATTGAGGATCTACCAACGAACACTCACTTGAATTTTGACCTACTGGCCTCCTTTAGTAAATACTCCAACTTAGAAAACGAAGTTAACAACTGGGGCGATTCTTTTTACACCTACTTTAAGCTATCTGAGCCATCCGAAGTAAGTACTATTATTTCTGGTTTGCCAGCCATTGTAAATAAGTACCGCCCTGACCAGGGTATTGCCCTTAGCGTACAACCGATGCCGGAAATTCACTTAACCTCTAATCTGGTTGATGAACTGAAAAGTAACGGGGACGAAGCAAATACTTGGCTGTTGGCCGCCGTAGCCATCCTGATTTTGATCGTAGCCAGCACTAATTATATCAACTTTTCTACCGCCCAGGCTATCCGACGGGAAAAGGAAGTGAGTGTTCGAAAAATCTATTGGGCTAGTTCCGCTCAACTTTTTAGACAATTATTAGCCGAGGCATTTTTACTCAATATCTTAGCATTAGTTCTGGCAGCTATCCTTATCGGGTTTGCTTCTTCCTTCGTGCTAGATTCGCTAAACTTTGACTTGGTAGAGAGAATAGCTAATCCCCAGTTCTGGGTAATTATTTTAGTTGTAACCGTAGGCGGAACGCTTATTTCGGGCTTGTATCCGGCGTTTTTTGTGGCCCGACTCCGTCCCCAACGAATTGTTCATGCCAGAATAAGTAACTTCTTTTCTCCTGGTCAGATTCGTAAGTCGTTAGTGGCGTTTCAGTTTGTTGTTTCGGTGCTGATCATTGGCTGCGCTATGGTTCTGTACAGCCAAATGAATTTCATGAGGAATAAAGACTTAGGCATCAGCATTGATAAAACCCTAGTAGTTAACGGGCCTAGTGTAGGCATTGCGAATGATTCAGTGTTCACCACCCGACTGAAAAGCTTTAAAGCCGAAGTCCAAAGACTTAGTACCGTAAGTGAAGTTACGCTGGCTAATTTTATTCCTGGTAAAAAAATTAACGGGGAAGCTAGCGGATACGTGCGAAGGGTCGGAGACAGCGAGGGTCAAGCAGGCACGTACTACTTTACCCAGATTGATTACGAATTTATTTCGGATTTTAACCTTCCGGTAATTGCGGGCCGAGCATTTGATCCAGCGTATGCTACTGACCAAGACGCTATCATGATCAATCGGGAAGCCTGCCGACTGCTCGGTTTTGCGTCAGCAGAGGAGGCGATAGGTCAGTCCGTTGTTTACCGTATGAACTCTACCCCGACCATCATTGGCGTGGTTGATAATTTTCATCAGTACGGGCTACAGCGGGATTTTCAGCCGATCATCTTTGAGGTAGAGAAGGCCCCACAGGCCTATTATTATCTAAAACTGTCGGAGGATAACATCGGTGCTGAAGTTCATCAAGTCAAACAACTTTGGGGCGAACTGTTTCCGGGTAATCCGTTTAGTTATTTCTTTCTGGATGATTTCTACGCCCAGCAGTACACCCGCGATACTCAGTTCGCCAACTCCTTCGGAATTTTCTCAGTGCTTGCCACGCTGGTGGCCACCATGGGCTTCTTTGGACTTACGTACTACGCTGCCGTCAACCGAACCAAGGAGATTGGAATCAGAAAAACGTTAGGTGCACAACTCGGCGATATTGTCTTATTGCTGGGACGAGGAACCGTTGCCTTTGTTTTGATCGCAGTAATTGTTGGGGTACCCCTGATGTACTATACTGCTGAGCAGTGGTTACTAGACTACGCCTTCCGGATTGAGATTAGGTGGTGGATGATGGCTGCCCCCGTAGCAATACTCGCTACGGTTTCGGCACTGGTTATTGTATTTCAAAGCATCCGAGCTTATCAACTTAACCCAGTGAAAACACTAAACACCGAATGATCAAATACCTAGCTCAACGATTCTTCCAATGGTTCTGTCATCCTGATTACCGCGATGAGATTTCTGGCGATCTGGAAGAACTCTATCAACGAAATGTGAAGCATGGCAAGCGAGTGGCGCAGTGGAAGTATTTCTTGCAAGTACTCGTCTTGTTTCGTCCCAGTTTAATCCGTTCTTTTTCACAATATTTTAACTCCAACCCAGCCATGTTTAGAAATTACCTTACTACGGGAACCCGCAACCTGCTGAGACATAAGCTTGCTACTACGATCAACATCTTGGGGCTCGCTATTGGACTGGCATCCTTCCTGCTGATTAGCGAGTACGTTCGCTTTGAAGAAAGCTACGACCGCTTTTTTACCGATGCTGATCAAATCTATCGGCTTTCTACCGTACAAAGGGTCAACGGTGAGGTAGGCGTAAAGGATGCGATGACCTACTATCCAGCTTCTAGGGTGCTGAAGGACGAACTGCCGGAAGTGGAGGAAGCGACCGTAACTTACAAGTTTGAAGAACTCATCTTTCGTCGGGAAGAATCAGTCATTCAGGAAAAACAAGTGGTTACCGCAGACTCGAGTTTCTTTAAAGTGTTTGATTACCAGATCATCCGGGGTTCATCGGAAACGATGCTCACCGAACCCTACGCACTGGTGCTTACTGAGAGTAAAGCTAGATTCTACTTTGGCGATCAAGATCCGATAGGGCAAACGCTGGAGGTTTTGGGTGAATTTAACCGAACCTTCAAAGTAACCGGAGTGATACAGGACGTGCCGGAGAATACGCACTACAAGTTTGATATACTGATTTCTGGCGGTAGCATCAAGGAGCGCGTAGGGCAAGACAATTGGAACGACTTTACCTTTTACGCCTTTGTCAAGCTAGATCAGTACGCGAAGCTATCTCCGTTGGACAAAAAGCTAACGGCTTTATCGAAGAAGTACCTAGGAGATGAAACCAACCTGTTCTTTACGTTCTACCCAGTAGCCGATATTCACCTGAAATCTGATTATACCTACGAAGCCGAGGCACCCGGTAGCGAGCGGGCCGTGGTTTTCTTACGGATTATTTCTCTATTCATCCTGCTGATTGCCTGTGTCAATTACGTTAATCTCTCTACCGCCCGAGCGGTGAATCGAGCGAAGGAGGTAGGGCTGCGGAAGGTAGTCGGAGCCGTAAAGGGGCAATTGATCGGCCAGTTTCTGTTAGAGGCAGTGTTAGTGAACTTGCTGGCGGCGTATCTTGCCCTATTGGTATCCGAATTACTGCTTCCGTACTTTAACCAACTGGTTGGTAAGCAACTCTTGCCCCACGTATGGAATCAACCACCTTTCCTGCTAAGTCTGCTAGTGTTTTTCATCATCGGCACGTTCGTTTCTGGCTTTTACCCGGCCCTAGTGCTATCTGGATTCAGGCCGATAGAAGTGCTGAAAGGTAAGTTCCGTAACGCTCGGGGCGGTGCCCGACTGAGAAAAGGCTTGGTAGTGGTGCAGTTTGCCGCTTCGGTAGTACTGATTGCTGCTACCTTCATTGTGTTTCGACAGGTACAGTTTATGCAGGGCAGAGATTTAGGTATTGACACCGATTATGTGGTGGGCGTAAGCTTGCCGCAAGTGGCGAACGGACAGTGGAAAGTACATAATCAGCGAGTAGCGTCATTTAGTGATTTACTACAAAATCATGTCGCGGTTGAGACTGTAGGAGGTACGAGCTATTTGCCCGGTGGAAGCGGAGACGATATTGATTCATGGAGCGGTCAGATACAAATTGTAGGAGTCACCAATCAGACAACCGGCACAACCTACGTGAATTATATGGATGATCGATTCTTAAGTACCGTAGAAATTCCACTACTAGCCGGAAGGGGCTTTGACCGCAACCGGACAGCCGATACGGCGGTAGTATTGGTGAATCAAACATTCTTAAGAAGATTGAATATTGCTGAGGTGGAAAGTGTAATAAACAAACAAGTACAGGTAGGGGGTTTGGAACTTAAAATAATTGGCGTAGTTCGCGATTTCAACCGAACTTCGCTTAAAGCAAATGTAGAACCTACCATTTATTTGCCTGACTATACTCCAGCTTCCTTGGTAGTAAAACTCCGCCCCGAACAGTATCAGCAAGGCTTAGCCTACCTGCAAGAAACCTGGGCTGAGTTCTTTCCCGATGCCCCGCTAGACTATTCATTTCTGGATGATCGCTTTGCCACTTTGTACGCGCAAGACCAGCGGTTCGGTGACATTTTCGCTACGTTTTCCGGTTTGGCTATCTTTATTGCGATGCTGGGCTTGTTCGGTCTCTCTTCTTTTATGGCCGCGCAACGAACAGCCGAGGTTGGGGTGCGAAAAGTACTAGGTGCTACCGTACCCAGTATCATCGGCATCTTCTATCGTGATTTCCTGCTACTCTTGGGTATTTCCGGTCTTATTAGCCTACCGGCGGTATACTTCGGCATGAACGGTTGGCTCCAGAGCTATGCCTACCGCATTGATTTCCCGTGGCTACTGGCAGTAGCAGCCTTACTGATTGTCGTATTTTTTGCACTGCTAACAGTGGGGTATCAAGTGTACCAAGTAGCGGTGCTTAACCCAGCTAAAACATTGCGGCATGAATGAGAATAAACAGGTAGCCAACAAATTGAAGACTATATGATCAAACGCCTGGCCCAGAGATTTTTCCGATGGTTCTGCCATCCTGATTACCACGATGAGATAGTTGGTGATTTGGAGGAGATCTATGAGAGAAATCGGGCTAAAAGTGAACGTTGGGCGCAGTGGAAATATCTCGGTCAGGTACTGTCGCTATTTCGCCCCAGCCTTATGCGTTCTTTCTCCTATTATTCTTTTTTCTCCTTAATTCACCCTGCTATGCTTAAGAATTATTTTAAAATCAGTATTCGCAACCTGCGCCAGTATAAAATGCACTCGGCTATCAACATTCTAGGACTGGCTTTTGGGCTAGCGGCTTTTCTGCTCATCAATGAGTATATCCGTTTTGAAGAGAGCTATGATCGTTCTTTTACTGATGCTGAGCGAATCTACCGCTTATCTACCGTGCAGGTGGTGAACGGAGAAATTGGTGTGAAGGATGCCATGACTTTTCATCCGGCAGCTCCAGCCTTACAGGACGAACTACCGGAGGTAGAAGAATACACCGTAACCTACAAATTCAACGAACTGGTCTTTCGTCAAGGGAATGATTTAGTACAGGAGAGAAATGTGATTTCAGCGGACGCTAACTTCTTTGCTATTTTTGACTATCAGGTGTTGCAAGGAGTGGTGGGCGATATGCTGAGTGAACCCAATACCATGGTACTTACGCAAAACAAAGCGGAGTTTTACTTCGGCAACGAGAACCCAATAGGGCAAACGCTGGAAATTTTAGGAGAGTTTAACCGCACGTTTGAAGTGACGGGAGTCATTCAGGATCTTCCCGAAAGTACTAACTACAAGTTTGATATGCTGATTTCGGATGAGAGTATAAAGGCCTGGTACGAGCAAGACGATTGGAATGGCTTTAACTACTACTCCTTTCTGAAATTGAGACCTCAGGCAAGTCTGGCTGAAATTGAGAGCAAACTGGAGGGTTTATCAAAAAAATATTTGGGTGAAAAGACTACAATCCGGTTTGATCTCTTCCCGATTGCCGATATTCACCTAAAGTCAGACTACACCTTTGAAGCTGAAACCCCGGGCAGTGAAAAAGCAGTAGTTTTCACCCGGATTATTGCTTTATTTATTCTATTCATTGCCTGGATTAACTACGTTAATTTGTCTACTGCTCGGGCCATTAATCGGGCAAAGGAAGTGAGCTTGCGGAAAGTGGTTGGGGCGTACAAAGTACAGCTGATGGGGCAGTTTCTGTTCGAAGCACTGCTAGTTAATTTTTTAGCCGCACTAATAGCATTAATAATATCAGAGTTAGCGTTGCCCTACTTTCGCCAACTCGTAGGTCAGGAGTTTCTTATGCACGTGTGGAACTATCCGCCCTTCTTAATTAGCCTGCTGATATTTCTGGGCGTAGGAACACTAGCCTCCGGTTTTTATCCGGCCCTGGTGCTGTCAGGGTTCCGACCTGCCGCAGTGCTGAAGGGAAAATACCGCAACTCTAAAAGTGGTACCGTGCTTAGAAAGGGATTAGTAGTGGTGCAGTTTATTGCCTCAGTGGTGTTGATTGCTGGAACCTTCATCGTCAATCGCCAGCTTGAGTACATGCAGGGCAAGGACCTGGGTATTTCTACTGATCATGTGGTGGGATTTAGGATGCCCCGAGGGGAAAGTGAGGAGGCAAGAGAATTGATCAATACCAAGATAGAGTCGTTTAAAGAAACACTGCGCCAGCATTCAGCGGTAGAAATGGTTGGTGGCACCTCCAACCTACCCGGTGGAGATGGTTCCGATATTAATTCAAATGACGGAAAAATCCGTATTGTTGGCTTAACTGACCGGCAAACTGGCACCACCTATCTACAGTATAACGATGAATACTTTCTGAATGCTGTTGACATGCAACTGCTCTACGGCAGAAATTTTGATCGTACTCGGGTTGCCGATTCGCTAGTCGTTATGGTGAATCAGGCATTTTTAAGAAGATTTAATATTTCCGACGAGCAATCCGTACTCAGTGAGTTTATTCAGTTCGGAGAAGATGAGAGCAATTCCAAGTACGAGATCATCGGAGTAGTAAAGGACTTTAATCGTACTTCACTTAAAGCCAGTGTAGAACCCACCCTGTATTTTCCGGATTATACTCCGGCGGCTAGTGTAGTAAAACTTCAGGCCGATCAGTACCAGGATGGCTTAGCGTACCTGCAAGAAACCTGGACTTCTTTCTTCCCGGATGCGCCACTAGACTATACATTTTTGGATGAACGGTTTGCGGCTCTCTACGAACAGGACCGTCGTTTCGGTCAGATATTCGGCACTTTGTCGGTGCTGGCCATCCTGATTGCTATCCTGGGTTTATTCGGTCTATCCTCCTTCATGGCCACGCAGCGTACGATGGAGGTAGGCGTTCGCAAAGTGTTGGGCGCTTCTGTTCCCAATATTATCGGCATCTTTTACAAGGACTTTCTGGTGCTGCTCGGCATTGCCGGACTGGTAGGCATACTGGTCACTTTCTTTGGGATGAACATCTGGCTAGAGAACTACGCCTACCGTATTGATTTCCCCTGGTGGATGACGATTAGTGCCTTGGGCATTGTTGCCGCATTTGCGCTGATGACGGTTGGCTATCAAGTTTATCAGGTAGCCATCTTGAATCCTGCTAAAACTCTCCGGGATGAATAACCCAGGAACCTGAACCCAAACTCATGATCAAACACCTCGCTCAGCAATTTTTCCAATGGTTCTGCCACCCTGACTACTTTGATGAAATCCAGGGTGATTTGGAAGAGATTTATCAGCGAAACCAAGTTGAAGGAAAGAGGCGGGCACAATGGAAATACCTTCTTCAGGTGCTGGTCTTGTTTCGTCCTAGCCTAATCCGCTCTTTTCCCCAATCATATTTAACTCAGTCTGCTATGTTCCGACACTACTTTAATATCAGCACTCGTGTCTTGCTTCGGCATAAATTTTATTCCGCCATCAATATTCTGGGACTAGCGGTAGGAATGGGTATTGCGCTGTTGATCTATCAATATATCCACTTTGAGTTGAGCTATGATCAATTTCATGCGAACGCCGAAGGTATTTATCGGATTTGGTTTTCCGGAACCGAGAATGGGGAAGATATAGGTATTGATAATGATACTACATATGGATTAGGACCCAGATCGAAAGAAACCATCCCGGAAGTAAAGGATTTTGCGCGGGTTCACCCTCATTACATTGGACCGATAGTGACAAACCCTGAAAAGAACGAACCCTATCAAGAAGATAACTTGTGGTACGTAGATAGTAACTTTTTACAGATGTTTAGTTTTCCACTAAAATACGGAAATAAAGAGTCGGTTCTTGAAGAAAAATACAATGTAGTCATTACCGAACAGTTAGCTACTAAGTATTTCGGTAATACTGATCCAACGGGCAAGATATTAAAGTTCGAACTAGGAAATCTGGGCGGAGATTTTACAGTAACCGGAGTATTACAGGATCTGCCTATTAATAGTCATATGCAGTTTGATGTACTGTTACCAATGAATAATCTGCTGGATGACTACGGAGCGTATAAGAATGGAGATGGTTGGACATGGGATAATTTTCTCACTTACGTTACCCTACACGAAAATACCGACCTTACCAGGACGGGTGAAAAATTTGATCAAATAGTAGAGGCCTACGTCGGAGAAAGACTAGCGCAAGACAATGTAGTATTAGCAACCGAATTTCGGCCTTTGCCTGAGATCTATCTAAATGCTAACTCCTCGAAAAGTGGACAGAACATGCGTACTTTCACGATCATCGCTACTTTTATACTCCTGATGGCCTGGGTAAACTACATTAATCTGTCTACCGCCCGAGCCTTACAAAGAGCCAAAGAAGTAGGAGTTCGCAAGTCTATTGGTGCTTTGAAGCAACAGTTGGTTAGCCAATTCATGATTGAATCGTTGCTGATAAATTTAGTTGCTGCGCTGCTAAGTATTGGGCTTACTTATCTTATGCTACCCACGCTTAATGGCATTTTAGGCAAGGAGATCCCTTTCAATCTAATTCAAAGTGTAGACTTTTGGTTGATCTTTTTACTGATTGTGCTCTTGGGTACTCTTCTTTCCGGTCTGTATCCTTCCTTTGTGTTGTCATCCTTTAGACCCGTACGGGTGCTAAAATCTATTCGCGTATCTCCTCAGCGAGGGTTTAGCGTGCGTAAAGGACTGATTGTGTTTCAATTTATGATTTCTCTGCTGCTAGTAGCAGGCACATATCTGGTATATAAACAGGTGAACTTCATGCAGAACCAGGAGATGGGTATTGATATGGAAGAAATTCTGGTAGTACATGGTCCGCGGATTATTGACTATGATAGTCTTAGACGTAATTACGAAACCTTCAAGAATGAAGCCGCGCGTCACCACAGTATTTTGGCAATATCAGGCACGGGTACTGTTCCCGGCACCGGAAATATGTTTAGAGGGAAAGTTTGGCGAAGAAATAAATCCCGAGATACCGGCCAAGTGATAAATTTAGAGCAAGTAGATGTTGATTTTACCCAAACGTTTGATCTCCCCCTTATCGCTGGAAAGCCTTTTACAAAGGAAATGCAGCGGTTTGGCGATAATGGGCCAGTGATCATTAACGAGAAAGCGGTAAAAGATTTTGGATTTGACTCGGCGGAAGAGGCAATTGGTGAGAAACTAATTACCATCTTAGGTGATACAATAGAAATTGAAGTGGTAGGTGTGGTTAAAGACTTCTACTGGAATTCCCTTCGAGAAGCCCATATGCCCTATTTATTTGCGCTCAACCATGAATATGGGGCCTATTTCTCGTTTAGAATAAACTTGTCAGATATTCCCACAACTATCGATCATATCAAATCTACTTATAGCGCCTTATTTCCCGGTAATCCATTTAACTACTTTTTCCTAAATGATAACTTCAATCAACAGTACCAAGCCGATCTTCAGTTTGGTAATCTGTTCTCAGCATTTTCAGGGTTAGCAATCTTTATCGCTTGTTTGGGATTGTTTGCCCTGGTATCGTATTCGGCAACGCTACGAATTAAGGAAATTGGCATTCGAAAAGTGTTAGGAGCGAGTATCAATAACTTGATGCTACTGCTTTCCCGAGAATACTTGGTGTTACTCCTTATTGCTATCGTGTTAGCGGTTCCGGCTACGATTCTTGGTGGTCGGACTTGGCTTGAAAATTATGCTTATAAGACCGAGATCGGGCTAGATTTGCTACTATTCCCCGGACTGATTTTGATGCTCATCTCGGTTCTGACAGTTAGTTATCGTACCTACGCGACTGCTAAAACCAATCCAGTGGAATCGCTCAGAACAGAGTGAGTCTATTATTTAGGTTTCACTTCAGTCTTACTAAAAAAATATGTCACCAATCCGGCAGCAATAATGCCCAAGCCGAATAGGCTTTCGGTGGGGCGGTCGTAGAGCGTGTAGGCCAGAATCCAGGTACTGAATCCGATAAAGAGATACTGCACGTAGGGATAACCCGGACTACGGAAACCACTGCTCTTTTTCACAAACAGCACACTGGCTACGGCTAATGTACTCATCAGTTGTAAAACGAATCCGGTGTAGAGCAAAATCTGCTCAAACGTACCGGTCAAGGTAAGCGCGATGCTAATGAACACATGAGCCCAGATTGTGCGTACCGGAATACCTAGGGAATTGAGCGGGCGAAGTACTCGCCATAAGCTGTGTTCCTTCGCCATGGCGTGAGTTACTCGGGAGCCAATCCAGATATAACCACTAATGGTAGCAATCAGTTGAACGGCAATAAAAAAGCTGACCCATCGGCTACCACTCACCCCAAACAAGTTAGAAAACGAAATCGTCGCCACTTCTACTTTACCTTCCAATTGTTCGTAAGAGGCATGTTTCAGGAATACCAGTTGCAGTAATACGTAGATGACTGTCACAAACAAAGCCCCGGCAATTAGTGCCTTCGGAAGATTCTTCCGCACGTCCTGAATTTCTTCTACGATGTACGCAGCAGCATTCCAACCGGTGTAGGCGTAGGTTACGTAGATAAGCGATACTGCAAAGCCCGGAGTGGTAATTTCCTGCACCCAAAAATCAGAAAAAGCAATAGCGTTGGTAGGAACTTCAGTGGTGAAGGCTAACCCCAACCCAATAAGAAGCAGCACAAAAACCACTTTGAGAACCGTAGTCACATTCTGAAACCGCTCACTTTGCTTGATGCTAAATGAATGCATTATTCCTACCAGCACAATAATACCAATCGCTAGTGCATTGGACTCCTGGATGCCGAAGGGAGCTAAATACTGCGTCATGGCGATAGCCGCAATAGCCACCGGAGCCGAAAAGCCTACCACCAGCGAGGCCCAACTGGTCAAGTAGCCCAGTACCGGATGAAATACCCGCGACAAAAAAATATAATCCCCTCCTGATTCTTTAAAGTGGGTACCTAGCTGGGCATAACTAAAGGCCCCAAACAGCGCTAGCACTCCGCCAATCAACCAGAGCAGAATAATACTTATCGTACTTCGTACATCCAGCAACTGGTAACCCAGGCTGGTAAAAACCCCAGTGCCCACCATATTGGCCACTACCAGTGCCGTAGCCGTTTTCCAGGAAATTTTAACGGTGGTTTTCAAAGAGGCGAAGTAAGCTGTCTTGGCAAGTTACATCGTATTCCCTTGAATCCAACTGTAGCATATAGGATTTACTATCTTTGCTAGATAACTCCGTTGATGAACCAGCTTAGGGTTATACTTTGTTATGCCAAGTGAATTTGATATCACGCCATGAAACAAAAAATTACTTACTGGAAGGAGCAAGATGGTAGCTATTTAGGTTATCTCAATGACTACCCTGATCATTGGACGCAAGGCGAGAGTCTGGAAGATCTAAAAGAACACCTGCTGGATTTGTATCAAATCTTTAGTAAAGACGATTTACCTGGCATTAGAAAGGTAGAAGAGATTGATGTGGGGTGAAACGAAAAGACCTCATTAAACGCATAGAAAAGGCAGGGTGTATCTTAGTTCGTCACGGAGCCAAACATGATATTTACCGCAATACTATTACCGGAGCTACTCAGCCCGTACCTCGCCACCGTGAAATCAATGAGTTCCTGGCTAAAAAGATTATTCGTGACTTATCATAATCATTCAGACAATACCCATTCGACCATTAACAACCCATACTACTAAGTAATTGACGTGTTCACAGAATCTTGTGAATTTGCATGTACTGAAGCAGCATGATGGTTTTGCCATCCTTGATTTCTCCGGTTTCAATCATACGTAAAGCCTGATCAAAGGCCATCTCCAACACTTCTATCTCTTCTTGTTCGTCGGCAACACCACCTCCTTCGTGGATTTTCATAGTATCCGTATAGGCCGCAATGTAGAAGTACAGTATTTCCGTTACTGAGCCGGGAGACATATACGCTTCAAATACTTTCTGAACCGAAGAGATCTTGTACCCAGTTTCTTCTTCGGTTTCCTTCCTAATGCAATCTTCCGGATTGTCGTTATCTAAAAGCCCAGCGCAGGCTTCTATGAGCAATCCGGTTTCGTTGCCATTCACAAACGTAGGCAGCCGGAACTGTCGGGTCAGAATAACTGTCCGTTTCTCTTGGTTGTAGAGCAGAATCGTAGCTCCATTGCCTCGGTTATACACTTCCCGAACCTGAGTCTGCCAAGACTGGTTTTTTCTCCGATAGTCATAGGTTATTTTCTTCAGCAAGTACCAGTTGTCCGAGAGAGTTTCGGTTTTTACTATTTTTACCCTATTCTGCATGGGGCACGTCTTCTAAGCGGTAGTATACTTTGAGTCCTCTTTCTTGAGCAATTCTCACATCTTCATCGGCTCCGGCAGACGCACCTTCCAACCGAAGCACAGCATCGCACTTCTCTAGCAAACGGTGCGCAGCCGGATATTGGATTTCTTTCCAGGCTTCGTCGCCCGGTTTTTTTGAACCGGCTAGCTTAAGTAAAGGTAAAGCAACCCACTCACCAATCATGGGTATATGGCCCCGGCGAAACAAGGGTAAGGCTACCGATTCAAGTTTATCTAGATTCTGTTGCATCAGTTTCGGGTCGTCGTTGGTGCCGCTTCGGTACGGACCCGCAATTAGGATTAGCATGAGTTTACCGTTAGTTTATCAAAGAAAACGCCTATACTGCAGACGAAAAATAAGGTACCTTAAGAAATACTCCCTTTTTGCTTGTTCTTACGAATAGTACTAAGAAACTCAGGAGTGATCCCAAGATAGGATGCAATTTGCCTTTGGGTAACCTGCTGAGCTACCTGAGGGTACTTCTTCAGAAAGTTAGTGTAGCGAGCTTCGGCCGATAGCGATAGGGTTTGTATCGTTCTTAACTGCTCTCGGGTGTAGGCGTTTTGCATCAATATTCTAAAAAACCGCTCAAATTTCGGTACCTCCACAAAGAGTTGATCAAGGCGCTCTTTGGTTAACTGAAGAATACAACTCCGTTCAATGGCTTCAATGTGCATCATCGCTGGCTTCTGATTCAGGAAGCAGTACATGTCAGTAACCCACCAGTCAGCCGTAGCAAACATAATGGTGGATTCTTTCCCTTGCTTATCAAGATAGTACGCTCTCAAAACTCCGGCATGAACGTAGTTAATGACACTACAGGTCTCCTCAGCTTCTAGCAAGCATTCATTCCTAGTCACCTCCCTAAAGTTTAGCAAGGAAATAAAGTAGCGTATTTCATCGGAAGTAAGCGTAATATGTTTTGCCACATTGGCGAGGATCAAATCATACTTCATGAGTCGTTCTTTTCGCGAATTGTTTTGCTAACTTTCTGGCAAACCTTTGGTAAAAATAACAGTATGAATAACGATTTACTACACCACGCCTACGATCCCGAACAATTTCGCCAGCAAGGCCACCAGTTGATAGACCGTTTAGCAGATTACCTGACCCAGATGCAGCAGGAACCCCACCTCGCGGTACTCCCCTGGCAGTCGCCGGAGGATAAGCTGTACTCCTGGGAAGCCGATTTTGATAATTCCCCACAACAGAATATTAATCAGTTTTTTGATCGAGTGCTAATGGAATCCATTCATATTCACCATCCGCGTTATGTTGGTCATCAGGTTTCGGCTCCCGCCCCAGCAGCGGCACTAGCCGGATTATTGTCGGCCTTTCTTAACAACGGAATGGCAGTGTACGAGATGGGGCCGGTTTCATCAGCCATTGAACGGCTAGTGATGAAGCAGATTGCTCATCGCATTGGCTACGACACTTCAGGTGGAGGCATTATGAACTCGGGGGGAACCCTAGCCAACCTGACCGCTGTGCTGGCTGCCCGTCAGATAAAAACGGGCCATACAACCTGGCAACAGGGTACTCACGAGCAACTAGCACTGATGGTTTCCGAAGAAGCCCACTACTGCGTAGACCGGGCCGTAAAAATCATGGGCTGGGGCGAAGCGGGCATCATTCGTATTCCGGTAAATGAGAACTACCAGATGCGTACCGATCAGCTTGAGCCCTACTTTCAGCGAGCCGAACAAGATGGAAAAAAAGTGATTGCGGTAGTAGCTTCGGCCTGCTCAACTTCTACCGGTTCGTACGATAATCTGGAGGAAATTGCTAGTTTCTGCCGGCAGCACGACTTATGGTTGCACGTGGACGGCGCCCACGGAGCAGCAGCGGCATTTTCGGAGAAGTACCAATCCCGGGTCAGTGGTTTATCACTCGCCGATTCTATCACGCTAGATTTTCACAAAATGCTGATGACCCCAGCACTTACTACCGGATTGTTATTTAAAAATGAAAGTGATTCATTTGCCACTTTTTCTCAGCAGGCTTCTTACTTACTCAATGAGGACGAAGAGGATTGGGCTAACTCCGGTAAACGTACAGTAGAATGCACTAAACGTATGATGAGCGTGCAGGTATACACCCTGCTACGCACCTACGGCTGGAAACTCTGGGACGAAAATGTGACCCTCCTGTACGATCTAGCCCAACGTTTTGCCCAATTAATTCGTGAGCGCCCGGAGCTGACATTAGCCATTAATCCCCAAGCGAATATTCTATGCTTTCGTTACGCTCCTTCGGATGTTCCGGATAACCTGCTTAGCCAGCTAAACGCAAAGATCCGCCAGAATATGCTAGAAGACGGCCGCTTCTATATGGTGCAAACCCAGTTAAAAAAAGAAATTTTTCTGCGGGTCACTCTGATGAATCCCTTTACTACTGAATCTATCCTAAGCGATTTGTTAGATGAGATAATAAGAAATGGAAAAGAACTAAACTTCTTCTACGACAGAAGTTCCTGAAGAATGGTCACCGCTAGTCCACTGCCAGCGTTCGTGTAGGCGTAGTTTTCCGTTATCCAGTACTTCAGGAGTGGAAACACATTTTCCGGTCATCAGCTCTCCTTTATTGTTCACATGCTGATACCGCATATCCAGTGTACCGGTTTCATCTACCGCGGCAATAAGTTGTCCCTGCAAAATAGCTCCTCCCTCGTAAGTAGCGGTTACAATTCGGCCCGACTGTTGATAATAAAACCGGGTTTCTTCGTTTACCTCACCGCTTTCGCTATTACTTAGTGAGCGAAATACTTTATTGTGATAGTTAATCATATGCCGTCTTTACCACAGTAATTTACGAGAATAGTAGATAATGTATCACACTAAAAATCAGACAATGGCATAAACATATCATTAGGAAGCTAACTCCAGTTTCATCACCACTGCCGAATCAGGACACAACTGGGCATACTCTGGAGTTTGTTGAATAACCACTGGTACCTCAGCCCGATTAATTGGATTAAATCCTAACTTCGGAAAAAAATCGGCAGCAGTAGTGGTCAGTAAGTAGACCTCTTCTAACCCTTTTTTCTCAGCCATCTCCAGTGTTTGCTGAACCAATTGTTTTCCCAATCCCTTGCCCTGGAATGCCGGGTCTACTGCTAAAGAACGGAGCAGCCCTACTGATGAATAAAACTCCAACCCGCAGCAACCCACTACTCTGTCAGCAGTATTTCTAGTAAGTAGGAAAGAAATATGGTTGTCAATATCTTCTACCGGCAACTGCTGCGATTGTAGCAAAGTGCGAATTTTAGTTAAATCATGGGACTGAGCCAAATCAAACTCAAAAGGAGGTACAGATCGTTTCATCAGCAAATCGGTTTGGGGATCGTTTCCCATCATGAATAAGTGAGAGTCAAAGGTACGAAAACCCCAATTTTCGTAAAAAGCAATAGCTTGCTGGTTATGCTCCCAAACCCCCAGCCACAGTGTAGTGAAATAGTTAGCCTGAGCGTAATCCAAAGCGGTTTGCATCAAGCGGGTACCAACTCCTTTTCCAATAACCGACTGCTGCACGTAAAGGCGTTGGAGCTCCAGGGCTCTTTCTCCCGCTAATTGCGACGGTATACGATCAGAGCGCAACTTGAGGTAGCCAACCAGCGACTCTTGCTCGTAAGCAACAAAAAATACAGATTTAGGATCAGCTAACTCCCGCCTAATGGTATACTCCTGAAAGGCTTCATCAACGTAGGCGAAAAAATCCTGCTTATTATTATCCTTCTCAAAGGCATCAGTGAACGTCTGACGGCTAAT